>NZ_JAMPPR010000032.1:0-15485 GCF_028481645.1 Providencia sp. PROV141
CGAATAGGTAACAGCATGAGCGTAAAACTATCAAGTTATGTATGGGATGGCTGCGCAAGTGCAGGTTTGAAAATAACCTCTGTTGCGATTATGGCTCGTCTCGCTGACTTTTCAAATGATGATGGTGTTTGTTGGCCATCGGTACCGACAATTGCACGGCAAATAGGTGCGGGTGAAAGCACGGTACGTACCGCTATTAAAAACTTAGAAAAAGCCGGTTGGTTATCAAGCGAAAAGCGCCGTAAAGGTAACCGAAACGCGAGCAATATCTATCAATTAAATGTTGATAAATTAGCTTCAGCGGCAATGGCTGCACTTTCTCAACCGCCAGTTTCTGATACGTCAAATCCTGACGCATCAAAATCTGTTGCATCAAAATCTGTCCCGTCAGAATCAAGCAAAAATAATCGTTTTGACCCGCCAGAATCTGGGGGCGATCCGTCAGTAACTTCAATACATGATCCATCAGTAACTAACTCTTCGTCGCAGAATTCTAACGAATCCAGCGACCAGTCAAAAATTGATTTTTTAAATCGTTACCCAGAGGCGGTGATTTACAGCACTAACTTCCAAAAATGGGGCTCAGCCAATGACCTCAAATGCGCGGAATGGTTATTTGAGCGCAAGTGCGAGGTATTCAAAGAACTTGACCTGAAAGAACCTAAAGCCCCAAATCTTACTGATTGGGCTAACGAAGTTCGCTTGATGGTCAGCGTTGACGGGCATAGCCACAAAGAAATTTGCCAATTCTACAAACGCGTAATTCAAGATGATTTCTGGAAGAAAAACGTTCAGTGCCCAAGAACACTACGCAACCAGTGGGACGACCTCACATTACGCCTCGCTGGTGAGCAAAAAGTTAAGGTCGATGCTGTTGAGCGTGATGAAGCATTCACAAGAATTATTGGTTCCCGTTCAAAACCTCAAAATCGTATTGAGGAAATTGCAAGTGAACTGGCTGGGAAATCAGGCGTTCGTCGCATGACGGACTTTGTAGGCCGCAAGGCATGGGCTGGGATTTGGCAACAAGCAGCAGAGCTAGCAGCTAGAGAGGTGACAGCGTGATGCGTAGTGAAACTAAAACAATCTATGGTGTTGACGTGCTAGGCATGATTTCCATGTTCAAACAGCTGCGTAAATGGCGCACTATTCGCAAGCTCCGCAACAGATGGAATCAATCCCGTCGTGATTTAGTGACCTGCAGGAAGTTTCGCCACTTAAACCATCATGCTGACGATTTTCAAGTTCAGCAGCGTTATAAGCATATGCGCGAGTATGTTAAATCCCACCAGCAGCGGGGGACTATCTAATGAAATTAACATACGGATCGGTGTGCTCTGGCATTGAAGCTGCAAGCGTTGCGTGGGAATCATTAAAAATGAAACCTGAGTGGTTTAGTGAGATAGAGCCATTCCCTTGCGCTGTATTAAATCACCACTGGCCAGAAGTTAAAAACCTAGGCGACATGACCACTATCACTGACAAATTGAAAGCGGGTGAAGTAACCGCACCTGACGTATTGGTGGGCGGTACTCCATGCCAAGCGTTCAGCGTAGCGGGTTTACGCGGTGGCTTAAGTGATGAGCGTGGGCAATTAACTTTATCATTTGTTGAATTAGCGGATTGTATCGATGAAATCAGAAAAAACGAAGGCAAAGAGCCAGCGATTATCGTCTGGGAAAATGTCCCCGGCGTCCTCAGCAGCAAAGACAATGCCTTTGGATGCTTTCTTGCTGGACTTGCCGGGGAAAGTGAAGAACTTAAGTCAGCAGGGGGAAAATGGCCAAACGCTGGTGTTGTGTCTGGACCACAAAGAACTATTAGCTGGAGAATCCTCGATGCTCAATATTTCGGAGTGCCCCAACGACGTCGTCGTATCTTCGTTGTCGCAACTGCTAGAAAAGACATCAGTGTCCCAGAAATACTATTTGAGCGAGAAAGCCTGTCTGGGGGTATTAAATCGCGCAGCGAAGAGAAACAGACGGTTGCCGCCCTCACTGCAAATGGCGTTGGAGCAACGGGCGCAGATGATAACCAAGCTTTAGCGGGGCATTTAATTGTTGGTCCATTAGATACGCAATGTGGATATGAAAAGCATTCAATGCAATCAATTGCACTTGGTCATATTATTGCGTTTAACCCACAGGCTGGCGGGAAAACATCGGCCACATTAGGCGCTAACTCACACACAGTTAGCTGCATTCAAGCATCGCAGCAGCCAGCCATTTTATTAGCCGGCAACATTATTGGCCGCAAACCTGAGAATGGTGGAAACCAAACGGGCTATAGCGAAAGAGATATTTCTTACACTCTCACTAAAATTGATTTTCCTGGTGTTAGCGTAAATAACATCGTACGCAGATTAACCCCAATTGAATGCGAGAGATTACAAGGCTTTCCCGATAATCACACCAAAGTACCTTTCAATAATAAATCTATTGATGATTGCCCAGATGGTCACCGCTATCGCGCTCTAGGCAATTCAATGGCTGTGCCAGTCATGCGTTGGATTGGTGAGCGTATTTGCAATGCTGTAGCGCAGGCCATGCCGCAAAGTGATTACGTTAAAAAGCTCAATGCGTTGAAGTTACAGCCTACACATAAATTAAATGAAATTGGGGATCAGTGGCAATCACCTGAAAACCTCGTATGTGGCATTAATTCAATTTATGGACCTTTCACACTAGACCTATTCACTGATGGTGAAAATAGCAAGGCTCCTCATTTCTATACAGCTGAAGATAACGCACTCACGCAAGATTGGTCAGCGAAGTTAAAAGAAATTGGTGGTGTTGCCTTTGGTAACCCTCCGTACTCACGTAGCTCATATCATGGAAAGCAAGCAATAACAGGCGTTCGTCACATTATGTCCCATGCTTCAGCGATGCGGGAACTTGGTGGCCGTTATGTCTTTTTATTGAAAGCGGCAACGAGTGAGGTGTGGTGGCCAGAAAATGCAGATCACATCTGTTTTATCCGTGGGCGTATTGGTTTTGATGTTCCGAAGTGGTTTGTCCCCGCTGATGAAAAACAAAAACCAACCGGTGCATTCTTTGCTGGGGCAATTGTTGTTTTCGATAAAACATGGACCGGAAAAGCATTTGATTACATTAGCCGTGAAGAATTAGAGCAGCGCGGTAAGGCATTTATAGAGCAAGCGCAATGGTTAGCTAAAAAACTGGGGGTGGCTGCGTGAGGGTCGACACTTACCAACAATGCATTGAAATTATTAAAGCGGGTCGTCAATTCGACACCTTTAACACAAATCATCTCAAAAGCGTATGCGGGTACCACAAATTATTATCCAGAAGAATGCTAATTATTTTGGTTGAAATTGGATGTGTGAAATACCTCGGCGAAACGAAAATAAATGGCAAAGGACACGCAACTAGCCAATACCAAGTGACCCCATACGCCATCACCAAACTAAAGCAGTCAATTGAGAAAGAGAGGCAAGAAAAAGAGCGCCAGCAGGCTATTAAAGCCAAGGCAAAAATTAAATCAAAACAACCAACCAAGATTAAGAAGATTGTTGAAATTAAGACGCAAGAACCTGATTTGGGGTGCGGGTACAAGGTTGTTAAAAAAGCAAATGTAAAGGGAATGGGTATCTCTTACTTGAATGGATTAGACCAGATGCTGGCGGAGGTTAGACAGTGAAAAACAAAATGCCAGAAATCCACCAATGCAAATGTGGTAGCGAGGATCTGCATATTCAGACTCTTGAATATCGCACTTGGTTTTATGTTTATTGTCATAGCTGTGGGGCGAAAGGCCCTGCAGTAAATGATAAGCCATCTGCAGTGGCAATTTGGAATGAGATGGTGTCAAAATGAGCAACTCATGGGTATTAACTCCAATCCCCGTGCCTGAGCTTGGTGCGGTGATATTTAGACCAGGAGTGAGTGAGCTATCAAATTTCAATGGTCGCATGCTCATTATCCCAGTACCGAATTCACTAAGAGATAAATCAGTAGGGCCTATCTCTCTTTCTTCATCATTCCTCAGCGACGAGTTCAGTGATATTGAAGAGATAAAGCAGGTATTAAAACTAACCGTAGATCCTGAGCCACCAGCTAGTTTGATGTTAAAGCCAAAATTACAGCGCTGGACTAATGATAAATACCTGCAGTGGGTAAAATCACAACCATGTTGTGTCTGTAACTCTATCGCGCATGATGCACATCATCTAATAGGCCATGGTCAGGGTGGAATGGGCACTAAGGCCCATGATTTGTTCACTATCCCGTTATGCCGAGTACATCATGATGTATTACATCAAGATCCAAATGGCTGGGAGCGTGAGCACGGAAGCCAGTTGGTTTTGTTATTTAAATTTCTAGATCGGTCTATCGGTCTGGGTGTTTTCGGTTAACGTAGGGTGCGGCCTACTAAAGAGGTATTAAGTGATTTATCCATTAACAACAGGTAAAGGTGAAGAGCATTTAAAATTACGTACGCTGGAAAGCGTGTGGATCCGTGGACGTTTAAAAATGTGGGGACGATGGGCGGCATTTAGTAAGGTACCAGATGCAGCAGGTATGTTTAACCAGTTATTGGAAGAACCAACAATTACCAAAAAAGCCTTAAAAGATGCAATGAAGAGAATGCGCACATCTGGTCTATCCAAAGAAACGCTATTAATGTTCTTGGAAGAGTTTAAAGATAAAAAGGCACTCAGTAGCATGTGGTTCTGTTCGGATGCTGAAGGCGGCAAAATGGATAAAGTCATTTGTGAGGTTATGAAAGCTGATGCTGGATTGTTGGATATCCTAAAAGAGCATTATGTTTATAAAAAATCCAAGTATAAAATTGCGCTGGAGCTTTTCGAACAAGACGGCCGTTATTGTTTGCGCACATATCAGGATAGAGTTAAGGCGTGGATTAGTGTTGCTGAGTTTATGCTGTATCGTCCTATGTGCGACGAATTCGACCATAAATATCATTACGGTGAATAAAGCTTGACTATTCTGCCAATAAAGTTATAGTTTTCGTATATGCTGAGCGAAGCTGTACACGTAAGGTAGGAGAAGAATATAAGGCCTCGCAATAGCGGGGCTTTTTTGTTTTACAGCTAAATTTATAGAATAGTATAATCTATCAGTTTTCTAAACTCAGATTATACAAATTAATCTTTGAATCTTCATTAGAATATCCAAATAATTTAATAAATAAATTTATTTAAATTATTTATAAATGTTTTAGTATCGAGAAAAAATGCAGGATATGCTGTTTTGAGTTCATGTAACGAACTTACAGAAACCATTGCTGCGACTTTATGACTATTGCTAGCACACAACCTTTCTTGTTCCAGGTAGAACTGAGAGGCTTTTTTGGAAAATTGAGATGGGAAGGTTTTGACGTCAATTTTTCTATTATCTGTATCAACTACAATGACACAATAACCATTAATATACTGATCGCTTTGGCTGATATGCTCAGCTATTTGACTAAAAGCATTAAGTACTTGTGATACGTTAAGGTCTCTAGATAGCTGTTTAAGCTCTTCAGAAGTCATATTGTGACTTTTTCTCAGTGTATTATCTTTTGACTCAATTTGATAGAATAAATCGGATACTAATATAAAAAATCTTAACCATCTAGGATCACCCATATTTGATTTGAGAGATTCACGTCTAAAAATGCCTACCATCTCTACTGCTGTCGCCCAACTGTGTTGAATTGCAGTTCTAAGTTGCATTTCAATTTTTAATCCATTTAATAATGGATATTTAGTGTTTTTGAAGGCATAAACAAGATGTAAACTTTTATAACCTGATTCTTTTGTATTTAGAATATAGTCATCTTCTCTTTTGAATTCGTGATGAAATTTTAAATTCAGGATATTATTTCTTATTGTATATACTTGATCTATATCATCAACAATTGCACGACACCCACCTAGATCTTGCATTTTACTGAGATTCATATTAGTAAACCTAGCTAGTTTACCAACAATAGAAGGCAATCTTTTTATTCTGGATGAAACTAATGCATTGGCACAAACCAATTTAGACTCTCTATCCAGATATTTCACCATCTGTTCTAGTGGGTAAACGTGGCACATTCGCCACTCATGAAGAATATTTACATCATCGTCTAGATAAGTCGTTCTTTGGTTATAGCTATTAACTAATCTATCACCCGTTCTACCAATTTCTTTTCTTGAAACACTTAATTCATACATTATTTCACCCGTATAAATTTGTTTGAATTTTAAGATAAATGCTGCGTTTTGAAATATAAACCAGACAAATTATAAAAGGAGTATATTAATTTGTATTATTTTTATGTACAGATTTTATTTGTATATAAAGATCACAATTATGATGAATATGTTGAAATTGATAATAAATTGAATAATAATTTTAATAAGTTGGTAATTTTCAATATTTAATTCCAAGGGTTGTTTGTTTAGCATATTTTTTTGGTGATTAATTTTGAAGGGAAACCTTGATTGAATAATGAGCTATGACATTTTGATGAGTTAAATATTTTCATATAGTAAGCGATAACCAGATTCTAATAATAAAGTATGGGTTTATGTAACTAAAAAATGGAGGGCAACAATCAAATTATTGAGTTCAGAAAATAGAGTGCATTATAAATATCATAAACTGTAAGGTTATTAGTTTATCTAAAATATAGTTTCCGAAATAAAACACAAAATAACTTAACTTTAAAAGCCAGGTCACTTCGGTGCCACTTTTTTATTGGCAAATAGTATTTCATTAATTTATCAACACCTCATACAGAGAAATCGGTAGCTGCGCATAGGACGGAGTTGCGCCCGTGATCTATTTCGTTCTAGCTGCTATTGCGGTGGCTTTCTATTAACTAAACATCGGAACACTCCGCAGGGGGTGGATATGCGTATGCACGAAAAATACTCAAGCCCCTTTTCTTATGCTCTCGGAGTTATCACCACAGCTGCTGGGGCTTTATCGTTAGACCAGTGGGCGGTACTCATTGGGATCATCTGTACAGTCGCCACATTCTTGGTGAATTGGTACTACAAACGGAAAGAATTCAAATTAAGAGAGGCTAACAGTGGCAAAAATACCAAATAAAATAAAAATGGCCGCTGCAGCTGGTGGACTGATGACCTTAACTGTTGCGATGGTTGCAGAGTTTGAAGGGTATGAGTCCAAACCTTACCGTGATGTAGTGGGAGTTCTTACCGTATGTTATGGGCACACGGGCCCCGACATTATCCCCACAAAAATCTACACAAAAGCCGAGTGTGATGCGCTGTTAGTAAAAGACTTAGCAATTGTCGCTAAGGCTGTGAACCCTTTAATTAAGGTTGATATCCCTGATTATACAAGGGCGGCACTGTACTCATTTACATATAACGTCGGAACAGGTGCTTTCTCACGTTCTACGCTACTAAAAAAACTCAACGCTGGTGATCAATCTGGCGCATGTAATGAACTTAAACGCTGGATATATGCAGGGGGTAAGCCGTGGAAAGGGTTAATGACAAGACGAGAAGTAGAAAAAGCCGTATGCCTTGGCGAGTTCGCCTATGCATATCCGCTTTCATTATCGGATTCCCAATCTACTTGGCAGCTGGCGTATATGTACTCAGAGACGATACCTGCAGTACTGACAAGGTAAGTCTAGAAAAACGATGTCAAAAAGCTATCGACTACTATAAGGGCAGGCAGGTGAACTTATGAAGATAGATAGCTCCACTTGGTTGTTTCTTATGGTGGTCGGTCTAGGCTGGTGGGCTGTAAGTGAATATGAAAGCAATTCGTTGCTGAAGATAGATAACAGTAACAAAAGCAAAATTATTGCTATTCAGTCACTTCAATTCAATCGGTTTAATCAAATAGCCACTACAGCTTATCGCCATGGCATTCAAACAGAAGCCAAATCACAGGAGAAAGTCATTGAATATCGAGAAATACTCAAAAAAGAGCTTACTTGTGATTTGCCTGTGCCTCAGCCTATTGCTGATGGGTTGCTCAAGTACACCCACGAATTACGGGCAATGTACGCCGATCCCCAAAACACTAACCGAGCCAGTGTTGGTACCATTACCACCGGTACCCTAACTTATTGCCAAGCGGTGCTATGGATTGATTCTTTATTATCAGCATTGGATAAGGCTAATGGGCAAATAGAGGCAATACGGGAAATTGAAGCTACTCAAAATGATATTAAATAGCGTTCGCGCATATAGGTCACTGTAATGGTTATTAAGAAGACCGAATAGTGTGGCGTATTTGAACGAAAAGATGTCAAGATGTATTTTTCGTCATCAGGTATAATTAATTCATTGAATAAATTATTCTGGGTTAATGTTAAATGAATGACAAAGTAGATAACTGGATAGATAAGGCTGAGCGAGTTATAAATCTAATTAGACCCAAGGCCTATAATACTATTGCTAAGGTCACTATTCTTACAGGGTTAGGCTTGATTGGTGAATCGCAAATTAATTTTATACATGCAATAGTTGCAGCCATTTTTGAGGAATACATTGGCAAATCAGAGATTCTTAGAACTGTTCTGGATGTTTCAGGTAGTCCAATTACAGGTTTTTTGCTCGTAGTGGTAGGTATGATTTATCACATAATAGTGACGCTAGGTAATGAATATATAAACACAAAAAAGTCTGAATTACCTAAGTATCCAATGTTAAAATTTTTTTTCAAAAATAAACATGATAGTTCATTTTCGAATGGCGAGATGCATTTAGATAAACCTAAATATACTTTCGAACAATGTCAAAGCATTCCTGAGTATAGTAAGACAGTCGAAAATACGGAAGAACACTTATCAGCTAACGAAACACCACTAAGCAAGTCTCTAAAATTTATCGATTACTCTTTGCCATCTGGATATCAACATCCAAAAACAACGAAGGTCAATAAAAGATTTTACAAGGAAAGGTTAGATATTTTACAAGAGTGGTTGGGATATGAAAAATTATGCCTTTCTATTGCCAACGATAGTGAGATATTTGCAAATGACATTAAAGTCAAAATTAGTATTCCTAGAAACGGACGAATTACTGTAAAAACTACAAGGGATAAGATACCTAAAAGGCCGGAGACTCATATTAACGTAGGCCCAATTGGAATGCTAAATTCTAATTGTTCTAACGAGCCATTTTATGATAAATACCGGCCATTTATTACGGAATCTGATGATATCTATGAAATTAACTGGAGAATAGAGAAACTTCAAGCTAAGACCTTTACTGGAAGTAGTTTTGGTTTGTGGGTGAAAATTAACGAACCTATAGATATAGACTGCACTGTATTTTGTGACCAGCTTCCTAGGCCTTTTAATTCCAAAATAACACTTCATCCATCAAGCAATATCGAAGTTATAGAGCTAGCCGATATTATCGAAGGTGAGAATTTCGAGCGCCTATATATTAGTATCCGCGAGGCATTTAAAGAAGATGATGATTAGAAGATATAACATTAATTTACTATATTATATAGGCGCATTTCTTTAGTAATTATGATGGGATCACATACAAATTTTAAAATCCGATGACCATTCGGTACTACTTAGTTAAATATATCTAAAAGAAAGTTTTAAAAATCACCAGCTAATCACCGATGTTTTTTTATTTGTCAAGACCACAAGCGAGCGAACTAGAAGATAATCGCCTATATGATTGTGAACACTAACTCTATCTAATAAGAAAGTTTGAGGCGATCGAGAAATTGAAAAAGCGAGATTTTCTCGCTTTTAATTAGTTTTAATTAGTTTTAATTGATTTTTTGTTCTTTTATTTTTTCCTCTAAAAGATTAATAATCAATTTTTTGTATAATTCATTGATTTTTTTATTTTTAATTTTGTTGTTATTGTGTTTTTTTTCAAGTTCGGCTTTAGTGTTTGATATGATTTTTTTTATTCCATTTAGTTGGACAAGATTATTAGTGAGAGTATATTCATCATTTGGAGAATTTTTATATGTGGTTTCTATCTCTGATTTTATCTTTTTTAATATTTTTTTGATTTCGATTTCTGCATTGCTATTATCATAGTTTATTTTTTTTAGGCGTAAAATAAGAAGATAAATTGCTTCTTTGGTTTTTTCGTTTTTTGAAGAATAGTATTCATTGAATAGTTGACAGAGTTTGTATACGAAAATCATCACTAAAAATGTAAAGTAGTAATTAGCAGGTAATGTTTTTATAAAGCTCACTAGATCAAAATCCCCATTGTAAGTCAAATAATACCATATTGCTAAAAAGGATAATAATACAGTCCATAGTGATGAGGTTATTTTTAATATGTCGTTTATTTTTTTTTGGTGATATTTATAGGAAAATAATATTTCAAGTAGGTAGAAGCAGCCAATAGTGATTGGATAAAAATAGTTGTTATTTTCAATGTATTCAATTTTAATGATTAAAGGAATAAGAAGAAGAGTATTCACTATGAGAACTAAAGCCAAAAAACACGTTAAATTTTTTTTCATGGAATTATTTACTCTTAAATAGATATGTTTTTTATAGAACATTAACATATAAATATGTAGTGCTACATGAGTGTTCATTAGAATTAAAGACGTTCACCTAGAATTCGGTGTGCCTCTTCAATTGGGAATTCATCCCAGTAATATCCATTCATATACCTGTATTCAGGTGCTGTTACTCGCCATAAGCTTTTGGTAACTGAAGTAAAATACTCAACTCGTTCATCTAATTCGGTGATAAAATCTTTAACGGAGCCAGAGAGTTGAAGATTTTTTATTTGACTGTGAAATAGAACTACAATATCGCTTAATTGATATTGCTCAGCTTTTAATGGGTCTATACCAAATAAGGTATGCATGGCATGGTGAAGAGCCTTTCTTTCTAATAATGGTTCAAAAGGTGTTGCGTTATCTTGTCTGTATAACTCAATAAAAATGCAGAGCCTCACGATTTGATTTAAGCGTCTTGAAATTTTTAGCTTAGTCAAATCAGTTTGGTTCTCAGGTTCTATATTATGGGATTTCATTATCCCATCTTTAATAATGATTGCGATATCAACTACAGAATTAACGTTTAACATTCTAAATCTCCATTAAAAATAAAATGATATAGACATTTGGCTTAAAGTCAAAAGGTACTCCCGAGGGGGCCCCTACCACGAGGCGGCGACCACGCGGGAAACGGCTCATTTTCAATTTTTCATGCTGTCAGCAGCAGGTGAGGTAACCTTTTGATTTAATTTGCAAATATCAACATTGAGGTGACAATTTTCAAAATGAGTTGTCACCTCAATGTGTTATATCTATCTGATAATAAATAAAAATATCAGTTTTCACCTGACAGAGTGAGGTGTCAATGTCCAACATCAGCAATCTGGGGGACGCCTACAACTGGAGCGTGGCTAAGATTGCTGAAGCATTCGGCTTGAATCGCGGAACAGTTAAAAAGCGATTGCTCGATGCAAACACCCCGATAGCAAATATGGTTCGGGGGAATCCCGTTTACGCTTTACGAGATATCGGCCCGATACTTTTCGGCGCTGACCCTGATGCCAATACGAACAGCTTACAAGACCCATCATTAATGCCACCCAAGGATCGCAAAGATTGGTTTCAGTCTGAAAACGAACGGATAAAACTAGAAACCACACTTAAACAACTGGTTCCTGTTGCCGATGTGCATTTGGAAATGGCGGTGCTGGTTAAGGCAATAACCCAAGTTTTAGATACATGGCCCGATAAATTAGAGCGAGATAAGGGATGGAACGCGGAGCAGCTCACTGAGGTGCAAATCATTGTTGATGAATTACGGGATATTCTCGCTTCTCGCGTGATGGATGCGGAGGATTTTGACGAATGACAGTAAATTATGCCTCAGCATCAACGGTAAGAAAGGATGTCGCATCATTATTAAAAGCTCCCCGTAGAATTCCAATTGCTCAGGCTGTAAAAAAATATATGCGCGTTCCAATGGGGGAAGGCTCTTCAATACCGTGGGATGATTCATTAACACCTTATATTATTGAACCCATGAATTGCCTTGCAGATCGTCGCTATGACTCAGTGATATTTGTTGGTCCAGCTCGAACAGGAAAATCATTGGGGCTGATTGATGGCTGGATCGTCTATGTCATTGTTTGTGACCCTGCAGACTTTCTTCTCATCCAAATGACGGAAGAAAAGGCGAGGGAGCACTCTAAAAAACGATTGGATAGAGCCTTTCGTTCAAGTCGAGAGGTGGCTAAAAGACTAAGCCCTCACCGCAATGATAATAACGTTCATGACAAAACATTCAGGGCGGGGAATTATTTAAAAATTGGCTGGCCATCCGTCAATATTATGTCCTCTTCGGACTATCGGTTTGTTGCATTAACGGATTATGACCGGTTTCCTGAAGATATAGACGGAGAGGGTGATGCCTACACACTAGCCGCAAAGCGTACAACGACATTTATGTCCGCAGGTAAAACACTTGTTGAAAGCTCTCCTGGTCGAGAAATAACAGACAGTAAATGGCGACGAAATACACCTCATGAGGCACCACCTACAACGGGGATTTTGTCACTTTATAATCGGGGTGATCGCCGCCGCTGGTATTGGCCATGTCCGCATTGTTCAGAATATTTCTTACCAAACCGTGAAAACATGGTGGGCTTTAGTGAGGGCGATGACCCAACAGTAGGTAGCAAGGCAGCACGATTACAGTGTCCACACTGCATGGGAATTATCGAACCAGAACAGAAAAGAGAGCTAAACAATAAAGGCGTTTGGCTTAGAGAGGGGCAGTCGATTGACCAAAATGGCGTTATAACAGGTGAGCCAAGAGAGTCACGCATTGCTTCATTTTGGATGGAAGGTCCTGCCGCGGCTTATCAAACATGGGAAAAGTTAGTTTATAACTTACTTAATGCGGAGCAGGAATACGAGCGAACAGGCAGCGAGGAAACGTTAAAGTCAGTCATTAACACTGACTGGGGGCAACCGTATTTACCGAAAATCAGCCAAGAACAGCGAAGCGGCGATGATCTCAAGGCTCGTGCTGAGTATTGGGATTATGGAACGGTACCCGATGGTGTTCGTTTTCTTGTGGCTACCGTTGACGTGCAGGGTGGTAAAAAACGTCGATTTGTTGTTCAAGTCACAGGCTATGGCGCTGGAGGTGAACGTTGGATAATAGACCGTTTCGACATCACTCGCTCTTTACGTTATAGCGAAGATGGTGAGGCTAGAAAAATAGACCCATCTTCTTATGCGGAAGATTGGAATATATTAATTCCTGATGTACTTGATAAAACCTACCCACTTCAAGATCGTGAAGATTTAGAAATGGGAGTCCACGCTATGGCGATAGATACCGGTGGTGAGGAAGGGGTAACGGATAACGCTTATCAATTTTGGCGTAAATGCAAAAAAGACGGCCTAGCGCGCCGTGTCTATCTGTTTAAAGGAGATGGTAAAGCCAAAAGCAAGCTGATTACCAAATCCTACCCTGATAATACGGAACGTTCAGACCGCCGTGCAAGAGCGCGTGGTGATGTGCCTATTTATTTGTTGCAAACAAATGAATTAAAAGACCGTATTTCCGCACATTTAGGGCGGGAGACTGTGGGTAATAACTATGTCCATTTCCCTGACTGGCTCGATGATTCGTTTTACGATGAATTAACGTATGAAGAGCGCGACAGCAGCGGAAAATGGTCAAAGCCGGGCAAAGGGGCTAACGAAGCTTTTGACTTGATGGTCTATGCACATGCGTTAGTTATTTTACTCGGTTACGAAAAAATCAAATGGGAGAACCCGCCTAAGTGGGCTCAGTTGCCGGATATCAGTGAAGTTAAACTATCACCTCTGACTTCTAATCAACCTCCTCCAAAATCAACACCAATTCAAACTCAAACAGAAACGCAAGAAACCAAGCCTAGCGCAAGTTCGGCATGGACTCCTGTGTCTTCAACATCTGGGGGATGGGTATGACCCGAGACGAAATTAAAGAAATGAGGGACGCGTATCTAAAAGCGGAAATGGAAATACTGCAGGGGAAAAGTGTCACATTTAATGGGCAGTCCATGACAATGGAAAACCTCAGCGAGATCCGCAAGGGGCGAGAATACTGGGAGAGGCGATATGCACAAAGCAGTGCTACAAAACGCAAGTCACCCGGCTATAAATTAGCGAGGTTCCAATGAATTTTCTTGATAAAGCCATATCGGTGATTTCACCAGGATGGGCCAGTAGTCGCTTGCGCTCACGAAACCAAATCCTCGCCTATGAAGCTGCAATGCCATCACGGCAACATAAAGCAAGGCGAGAGCCCCGTAATGCCAATCAATTAACGCAAACTGGGGGGAAATCATTGCGCGAGCAGGCGCGGTGGTTAGATAACAACCATGATCTTGTGATTGGTATCCTCGATAAAATGGAGGAGCGGGTTGTTGGTAGTAGGGGGATCATCGTTGAACCTCAGCCACTATCAATAACAGGGCAAATCCATGAAGAACTAGCCAAACAAATAAGATCTGCTTGGGCTGAATGGTCAATTCGTCCAGAAGTGACAGGGCAATTTACGCGCCCAATGCTTGAGCGTCTCTTGGTTCGAACATGGATACGCGATGGGGAGGTCTTTGCTCAATTAGTCAAAGGAAACCAAAAGGGGTTGGATAAACAAGCGGGGATTCCGTTTTGGTTGGAAGCACTTGAACCTGACTTTGTTCCTATTCATCTTGATGATACAGGGGAAAATATCCGACAGGGGATCCAATTAAATAACTGGGGTCGCCCACAATCCTATTCTGTTTACAAAAACCTGTTAACCGCAGGACAGCAAATGGGAGATCTCAAATCCATCCTCGCTGAAAACATGCTGCATATAAAATATGTACGGCGGTTACATCAGGTGCGTGGTGTCAGTTTATTTTCAGGTATCTTAATGCGCCTAAGCTCTTTGAAGGACTATGAGGACGCAGAGCTTACAGCAGCAAGGATTGCAGCTTCATTAGGGATGTACATTAAAAAAGGTGATGCCAGTTTATATGATGCTGATGAAGATAAAGAAGACCGAAATATCATCATTGAACCGGGCATAATCTACGATGACTTATTGCCCGGTGAAGAAGTTGGCATGATCAAATCGGATAGGCCAAACCCAAACCTTGAAAACTTTCGGAACGGTCAGTTAAGAGCTGTTGCTGCAGGTAGCCGGGGTAGCTATTCCAGTATTGCTCGTGACTACAACGGAACATACAGCGCACAAAGACAAGAACTGGTGGAGTCATTTGAAGGGTATTACATCTTGCAAGATACCTTCTGCGGCTCAATTAGTCGGCCTGTTTATCGACAATGGCTACAAATGGCGATTGCATCTAGGGTAATCATCCTTCCGCCTGATGTTGACCTCAACTCACTTTATAACGCCACATACAATGGCCCTGTCATGCCATGGATTGATCCGCTTAAAGAATCAAATGCATGGAAAGCACAAATTCGCGGTGGTGCTGCGACAGAAAGTGATTGGGTTCGCGCTAGAGGTGGTAACCC
>NZ_JAMPPR010000033.1:0-1482 GCF_028481645.1 Providencia sp. PROV141
GCAACCAGTGAGACTTCAGCCGATATTTATATTTATGACGAAATTGGGATGTGGGGGATAAGTGCAAAGCGATTTACCGAAGATTTAATTTCCCTTGGCAATATCAACCATATCAACCTTCATATTCATTCACCCGGCGGTGAGGTTTTTGAGGGTATCGCCATTTATAACCAGCTCAAAAACCACAATGCCAACATTACGGTTTATATCGATGGGTTAGCGGCTTCCATGGCGTCCGTTATTGCCATGGTGGGTGACGAAGTCAAAATGCCAAAAAATGCCATGATGATGATCCATAAACCTTGGGGTGTGTCGTGGGGTGATGCCAATGATATGCGAGATTATGCTGATCTGCTCGATAAGGTAGAAAACGTCTTAATTCCTGCCTACATGGAAAAAACTGGGAAAACCAAAGAAGAAATTGAAGCCATGCTCGGCGAAGAGACATGGTTAACGGCAGAAGAGTGCGTGGAGCACGGTTTTGCTAATACTGTGATTGAGCCGGTTAAAGCCATGGCCAGTCTTTCATCTAAACGCATCGAGGAATTTAAATCCATGCCAAAATCATTACAAAACACCTTGAAAAATAGCTTAGCTAACCCACGAAACACAATAACATCAAACGCACCGGCGACAGAGCCTGCACCACAATCACAAAATCCAACTAATACACAACAGCCAGATACGGCAAGCATTCAGGCGCAAGCACGACAAGCCGAGCAAACGCGCATGAATGGTATTAAAGATTTGTTTGCGATGTTCGGCGGTAAGCATGACAGCATCATGGTTGAGTGCCTGACAGATATCAACTGCACCGTCGAGCAAGCAAAAGACAAAATTTTAGATTTGGTAGCCAAAGAGGCGACACCAACAAATAAAAATAATTACGGTGCTCATATTTATGCGAATAACGGTAATCTTGTCGGGGATAGCGTCCGCGCATCATTAATGGCGCGTGCAGGATATGATGAAGCACATGCTGATAACCCTTATAACTGCATGACATTACGTGAATTGGCTCGCATGTCATTAACGGATCGTGGCGTTGGTATTGCGACTCGTAACTCAATGCAAATGGTTGGCATGGCCTTTACTCATGGCACATCTGACTTCGGTAATATTTTGTTAGATGTAGCAAATAAATCTATTTTGCAAGGTTGGAATGAAGCGCCAGAAACGTTTGAAAAATGGACGAAAAAAGGACACTTAGGCGACTTTAAACCGGCTACCCGTGTTGGAATGGGCGGGTTTAACTCCATTCGTGAAGTTCGCGAAGGGGCAGAATATAAGTACGTCACTACGGGTGATAAAAAGGCAACTATCGCACTGGCAACCTACGGTGAGTTATTCAGCATTACTCGCCAAGCTATCATTAACGATGATATGTCAATGCTCACTGATACCCCGATGAAACTAGGCCGCGCAGCCAAAGCGACCATTGGTGACTTGGTTTACGCTATCCTGATGGATAACGCAATCTTC
>NZ_JAMPPR010000034.1:0-96510 GCF_028481645.1 Providencia sp. PROV141
ATTCCTTTATTCCTTTATTCCTTTATTCCTTTATTCCTTTATTCCTTTATTCCTTTATTCCTTACGCCATTCCTTCCCTTTTTTCGTTCACCGCTAACCATACTGAATAGAACTGTTGAAACCAAAGGAGTAAGTAACAGCTTACTTATCTCTTGTTGAGGCGTAGAATTTTTAAATAAGATCAAATAGAGGCAGGGTATTTACGTTCAGTAATCACGACGATGAATGTAATTGCTTGACCTAAAGTAGTAAGTAACAGCTCACATATTGTAGAGGAGTTGTAGGGGTTTTTAAGGAAATCAAATGAGTACTATGAATGGGAAACTGACCTATTACCGTCATGAATAGGATTACTGGAAGCAAAGTAGTAAGTAACAGCTCACAAGCTTTTTGGTGGAGAGTAGAGTTTTAGTAAAACCCAATGAATATAGTGGTGGTGGTTTACCTATCACCGCGATGAATGGAATGGCTTGAGTCAAAGTAGTGAGTAACAGCTCACCTCTATTTAATTAGCAAAAGAGTGTGGGGTGATAAAGAACTTAGATATAAAGCGATGGAGAAATAAGAAGTGTAGTTGTAGTTGGGAAAAATTAAATTGTATCTTCAATGCATTTAGAGGGCGAATGTTAATGAGAGATACAAAGTAGTGAGTAACAACTCACATATTATTTATAGAGTGAGAATAAAAAAGTAAGTAGTATGAATAGCCACCAATTCAGTATTATCCATTTTAAGTTTTAGTGTAAAGCTTAAAGGCCTCATGGTTAAGTTAGTGGTTGTGTTAAATTTGATAAGCCATAACACCTCAAATTTGATATACTACCTGTAGTAACTAATCAAAAAGTGTAAGATTTTCATTATTTTTCTGTGATATAGGGACTCAAATTTGGCGAAAAGAACCTATTCTGTTCGGTATATTGCAGGTGAGCCCGCTAAACGTATTCAGCCGATGCCTGTTCATATGTTAGGTGAATCACTTCCAATTGGTTTACCACTGTTTGCAGCGGGGGAAACTCTTGATGTGGTTACATGGAATATTTACAAACAGCAACGTCCAAATTGGAAACACACCCTTAACGAATTAGTGAAAGATAGAAAACTAATCTTGCTGCAAGAGGCTCAAATGTCACCTGAGCTAATATCTTTTGCAGCATCACATAAATTAATTGCTGACCAAGTACCTGCATTACCTTTCTCGCCTCACCCTGCTGGAGTAATGACCCTCGCAGCTTCACATCCGATATATTGCTGTCCTTTAAGAGAAAAAGAGCCACTTTTACGGCTAGCTAAATCTGCACTGATTACGGTTTATCCGTTACCAAATGGAAAACACTTGATGGTAGCTAATGTGCATGCAATTAACTTCAGCTTTGGTGTGGATGTTTATACTCGGCAATTAAGTAAGCTGGGAATTCATATTGCTAAACATGTTGGCCCGGTGATCCTCGCGGGTGATTTTAATGCATGGAGCAGGCAACGAGTGAATGCATTAAAACGGTTTATTCGTAGTGTTGGTTTAAAAGAAATTGCATTTAATGATGATTACCGTACTAAGGCCTTTGGTCGCCCTTTAGATTACGTATTTTATCGTGGATTGAAAGTTAAAAACAGCATTGTACTACCAACAGATGCTTCTGATCATAACCCTATTATGACCAAATTTACGCTTTCTAAGTAATTAAG
This sequence comes from Providencia sp. PROV141, assembly GCF_028481645.1. Taxonomy (NCBI): domain Bacteria; kingdom Pseudomonadati; phylum Pseudomonadota; class Gammaproteobacteria; order Enterobacterales; family Morganellaceae; genus Providencia; species Providencia sp. PROV141. Next base: position 1,684 of record NZ_JAMPPR010000034.1, read on the forward strand.
ATTATCTCCCCTTATTTTCTCTGGTATTTAATTGTAGATTTGATGAACTATTTTTATGGGGAATATCAGGTTGAAAATATCGTTTTTGTACACACTCTTCTTTTTTGCACAAATAGCAAATGGATCGAGCTTATTGTTAGCTAAACATGCGGAACAGTTACCTCGTTTAGTTATTTATGACTCATCTTATCGACGAATCTCTTATCCAAATGGTGATGTGCCTGAGCAGTATGGCGTTTGTTCTGATGTTGTTATACGAAGCTACCGGAAAATTGGTATTGATTTACAAAAATTAGTTCATGAAGACATGAAAGCAAATTTTCGCCAATATCCCAGCCAACGTATGTGGGGGTTACGTAAACCAGATACAAATATTGACCATCGTCGCGTGCCTAATTTAGAGGTCTTTTTTTCACGTAAAGGGAAAAATAAGCCTATTTCAAAGAGTGCCAGTGATTATGTACCTGGCGATATTGTCTCATGGCGTTTAGATAATGGTAGGCCTCATATTGGCATTGTAACTTCGATAAAATCACCCAATACACATAATTATTTAATTATGCACAATATCGGATATGGGCAAATTATGGAAGATGTTCTATTTCGTTGGGATATTGTTGGACATTATTCTTATTAAATGAAATTATAATTATGTAATATAATTTCCATAATTATAATTTTCATAATTAACTTATTCGTCAGGTTATATAAATATAAGTGATTAGTTTTATTTGTTGTTTTTTAAACTATACCCTAATTATTGTATTGGAATTAATTTTCTATGGGCTATATTTATAACTGAACGGTATAGCGTATAAAACTTAATTAATTATATATACGGTGGTTAATGTAATGAAAAATATAATTATTGTTGGCGGTGGAACTGGTGGAACGATGCTAGCGAATACACTTGCCAGAAAGTTGAGTAAAGAAATTTTTTCCAAAAAAATAAAAATAACATTAATTACTGATAATCCAATACATTACTATAAACCTGCATTTATGTATGTTGCCTTTAATCTCTTCTTTAAAGATGAATTAAGTCGCCCAGAAAGAGAGTTGTTAAGGCCTGAAATAGAGTTAGCTATTGATAAAATTGAGTACTTTGATTTTAAAAATAAAGCGCTAAACTCGAAGGATGGAAAAAAATATAATTATGATTTTCTTGTTATTGCGACAGGTTGCGTGCCTAAACCTGAGCGCATTGAAGGTTTAAAGGATATTGGTAACCATTTTTATGCTTATGATGCATCGAGAAAGCTAGCTGATCAATTGGCTAAGATTGAAAAAGGTCGAATTTTTATTACGGTATCATTCCCTGAAACACCTAATGTACCCCATCAGTGTGGTATCGCACCGATGGAAACAACTTTAATGATTGATGAGTTTTTACGTAAACGCCGGGTTAGGGATAATATTGAAATTGTTTATACCTATCCAACAGTTTCACAATTATTGCGCAACTGTTTATTCATGCAACAACCTGTTTGTGAAGTTATTCCTGAAGTATTCACCGCTAAAAATATTAAAGCACAAAGAGGGTTTACTTTAGATAAAGTTGATCCAGATAAGAAGATAGCTTATTCGAAAGAAGGGGATGAGCAAAATTTTGATTTACTGATTAGTACTCCTCCTATTACTGCGGTTGAGGCAGTTATTAATACCGGGCTGAGTGAACATAATAATGGTGAAGGATGGCTGCCAACTGATCACGAAACTATGCAAGTTTATGGTGTAGATGGTGTTTATGTTATAGGTGATACTGTTGATTTACCGATCAGTAAAGCAGGTGGAAGTTGCCATAATCAAGCTGCAATTATAGCTGATAATATTTGCGGAGAATTAATTTATGGCTATCCTGCAGCTATTTATGATGGGCGAGTTCAAGCTGTTGCCCAAATGGGATTAACGGCAGGGATGCCTTTGCAATACGATTATAAACACGACGTTATTCCTACGCCTCCAACTAAATTAGGAGGATTACTAAGAAATGGCTTTAATAGAGGTATTTATTGGGCTGCTATTCGTGGTTTAGTTTAAGGAGGAAATAAAAATGTCGAATAATGAAAATCAAAGTAAACTAATTGAACTTCTTAATTCTGATTCGGGTGATCATTTCGCCGAAAAATTAGCCCCTTTATTACAGTTGAATCGTTTAGATAATATTGTTGATTTACTTTCTTTAATTTCTGACCTCATTGATATTACCGATAATAGCACTGTAGAGAAACTGGCAAATTCATTTGAAGACACTTTAGCGCCAGTCTGGGAGTTAGGCGCTGCTTATAATATGGCAAAAATGGAAGAGAGATATAATAGTAAAAATCCAAATTTTCGTTCGGTGTATGTTTTATTAAAAGATCCAAACACATTACGTGGAATTAGTACCGTTTTACGAACCTTGCAAATAATGGGTTCTCGATTATCTTCACCCCAAGAGGGGTAATATTTCGGAGGTGGTATGATATTAGATAGACAATATTCTTTTGATACGCGTGTGATACACAATTACTATGATGCAGCCGAAAATTTAGGATCACTTTCTTCTCCCATTTATCAAACTTCAACTTATGTATTTAATAATGTCGAAGAAGGTGCCGCCTGTTTTAGCGGCGAATTGAATGGTTACATTTATACTCGAATAAATAATCCAACATTGAATTTGCTGGAAAAGCGATTGGCTGATTTAGAAGAGGGAGATGCAGCAATTGTATTTTCTTCAGGGATGGGGGCAATAACATCGACTCTTTGGACATTACTTAATCCTGGAGATGAGCTGTTAGTTGATATGACGGTTTATGGCTGTACATACTCATTCTTTCATCATGGATTAGCTCGATTTGGGGTTAAAGTCCGTCACATTGATATGAGTAACCCTAATAATGTGGCACAGGAACTCACTGAACAAACAAAGATGATATTTTTCGAGTCACCTGCAAACCCAAATATGCGTTTGGTTGATATTAATGCCGTGAGCCATATCGTTAAGCAATATAACCTTGCAAATAACCAACAAATATTAGTGGCAGTAGACAATACCTATTGTACTCCTTACATTCAAAAACCGCTTGAGCTTGGGGCAGATATTGTCATTCATTCATTGACTAAATATATGAATGGGCATGGTGATGTGATGGCTGGAGCGGTTGTCACAACGGAGGATTTGGCTAAGCAAATCAGATTAGTTGGACTAAAGGACATGACTGGTGCTTGTTTATCCCCTCATGATGCAAATCTTATATTGCGAGGAATGAAAACATTGCCAATCAGAATGGAAAGGGTGGTTGAGAATGCACAGAAAGTTGCAGAATACTTGGCCTCGTTATCTGAAGTTTCTCAGGTAATGTATCCAGGTTTACTGAGTTTTCCACAATACGCATTAGCTCAAAAGCAGATGAAGTTACCTGGAGGGATGATTGCTTTTGAACTTAAAGGGGGCCTTGAGGCGGGTAAGCAGTTTTTGAATCACCTGCAGTTATTTTCATGTGCGGTTAGCCTCGGTGATTGTGAGTCATTGGCTCAACACCCTGCAAGTATGACCCATTCTACTTACACCGCTGAGGAGCGAGAGCAGTACGGCATTAGTGATGGACTTATTCGTTTATCAGTCGGGTTAGAAAACGTTGATGATTTGATTGCCGATATTAAGCAAGCACTCGTTTGATAACAAAAAGCCCTATATCATATAAATATAGGGCTTAAATTTATTTTATAAATGCTTTTGTTGATTAAGATTTTTGAAATTTACGCATGATAAAGAAGGTGACACTCAATATTGCCACCCATGCAAACCCAACGAGAAGGGCAACTTGGGTGTCTTTAAAGAAGCCTAGTAATGCGATAACAAAGACCATAAATGCAATAGTCAGCGCAGGGCCAATCGGCCAAAATGGGACTGGGAATTTGAGTTTTTTAACTTCTTCAGTGCTCATTTGGCGACGCATTGCAACATGAGAAAGTAAGATCATTAACCAGACCCAAACTGTAGCAAAGGTTGCGATTGATGCAATAATCACAAAGATTTTTTCTGGAAGTAGGTAGTTCAAATACACGCCGAGTAACATTACAACGGACATCACCAGCACAGTGACCCAAGGTACCCCACTTTTCGTTAACTTGGTAAAGACTTTTGGTGCCTGCTTGTCTTGTGCCATACCATACATCATACGACCAGCACCAAAAATATCACTATTGATAGCTGAGACTGCTGCTGTGATCACCACGATATTTAAGATATTTGCCGCTGATTGAATACCTAGGCTATCAAAAATTTGGACGAACGGGCTGCCATTTTGACCGATTTGGTTCCACGGATAGATGCACATCAGAATAAAAAGTGTTAACCCATAGAATAATAAAATACGAATAGGTACTGCATTGATTGCTTTAGGAATGGTTTTTTCTGGATTTTGCGCTTCACTGGCGGTAATACCGATTACTTCGATACCCCCGAAGGCGAACATTACAATGGCTAAGGACGCAATAACGCCTTCAATACCGTTTGGCATAAAGCCACCGTGTTCCCAGAGATTTTGGATACCCACCGCATGGTCAGTTTCTTGGCCGAAACCGTAGAACATTAAGAAGGTACCACCAACAATCATTGCGATGATTGCGGAGACTTTCACGATAGACAGCCAAAATTCCATTTCACCGAAAATTTTAACATGGCATAAATTGAGCGCACCAATAAATAGCACGATACTTAATACCCATACCCATTGGTCAACATGTGGAAACCAGAACCCCATGTACATCCCGAAAGCGGTAATATCAGCTAAGCACACAACTAACATTTCAAATACGTAGTTCCAGCCAGTTAAAAAACCAGCGAGGGGGCCCATGTAATGGCTAGCGTAGTGAGAGAATGAACCGGGTACTGGGTGATGCACAGCCATCTCGCCTAAGGCTCGCATGACCATAAATACAGCGGCACCACCGACCATATAAGCGAGTAAAACTGCAGGGCCTGCCGCTTGAATGGCGGAAGCAGAACCATAAAATAAGCCGGTACCAATCGCTGACCCTAAAGCCATAAAGCGAATGTGCCGAACACTCAGCCCCTTTCTGAGTTGATTTTGTTCACTACTTTGCATGTCTTTTCCTGTCTTTTTCTTCGTTCGATATGTTGTTCCGAATATGCTTTCGGTATTGTTTATTCAGTCGGACGTACTTTATTGAACCCTAAGGTGGCTACATTATCACAAACTTCCTTGTTCGTGAGATAGATATCTGCAATATAATGTGTGCTTAGTTAACTATTTTAGGAGTGATATGAAATACCCAATTAATGAAATCTTCCAAACCATTCAGGGAGAGGGGGTTTTTACTGGTGTTCCAGCTGTGTTTATTCGTTTGCAGGGCTGCCCAGTTGGATGTAGCTGGTGTGATACCAAACAAACATGGGAAAAAGAACAAGATAAAGAATCGACCCTAGGGGATATCGCACTTAAAACGATTGATTCAGATTTATGGGCTATGGCAAGCGGTGAGGCATTGATTCAATTAATGAAAGAAAAACACTTCAGCGCACAGCATATTGTTATTACCGGCGGTGAGCCTTGTATTTATGATTTACAACCATTGACTGCGATATTAGAACAGCATGGATATCAATGCCAAATTGAAACTAGCGGCACATACCCTATTCAATGCACAGAAAAAACATGGGTTACCGTATCACCAAAAGTCGGTATGAAAGGAGGGTTACAGGTGATCAGGCAAGCAGTAAATCGCGCTAATGAAATTAAACACCCTGTTGCTCGCGAAAAAGATATTGAGGCACTTGAGAAAATTTTAGCATTACGTACTGTCGAAGCCTCTCCTGTAGTAGCATTGCAGCCAATTAGCCAAAAGGCGGCGGCAACGAAATTGTGTATCGAAACCTGCATTCAACGTAACTGGCGTTTATCGATTCAAACACATAAGTATTTGGATATTCAATAAAAAAATAGCGATAACGTAGCAGTAACCCCCAATAGTTGGAAAACGCTTATTGGGGGGCTTTAAATTATCTAAATGGTTGGTTTAATGGTACTTCAGGATCTGGCTCGTGAGTAATACGGTTACGTAAGTCACGACGAATAATTTCAATAGACCAAAACCAAATTAAATGACCAAATATTTCTGATACATTCTCATACCATGGCAGGTCGAAAAGTGGAGGGGTGAGCCCCATTAGAGGGAATGAAATCATATGGACAAATAATTGCGCCAGTGCACCCGCTAACAACCCTTGCCATAGCTTAATTTTAGGGAATATTTCAGCAACAATACAATACCCGACAGCAAACACGATAGAAAATATGATGTGAGTAACACCCACTGAATTAAAAACGTGCCCAGCAAAAGTGTAAACTGCAGCGTTGGGGTCAGCGATCCCTAACCAATCTCTTAAGAAAATATAAGGTGGATTAAGAAAATTACGTGAGCAGTCAATTTGTTCCGCTGCACGAATCAGTGTTTCAGGTGAACAAGCTGCATTAAACATATCCGTTGGACTTCTTGGCGGTAATGGAACTTCAGCGCCCCATTTGACAAACGAAGAGACAATACCTGCAATTAAACCGATAAATGCTGCTAGTCCATAGCGCCTTCTGGACTTAGGTGTTTGTTGAAATAGATTCATTTTCCCTACCTTATTAAAAGTAAATAATAATAAATAATAGATCAGGTTATAATTTGATGCACTATGTCAAATTAATGTTTTTATATCCTTAATGTTAAAGAGGGAAATGTCAGTCACTGATTTATTTCTTGCTTTAACCTTACCCTCATAACATACGGATCTTTAAAATTTAGCCTATTAAAGGCAGTCAGGGGGCTATGCAGCGTTAGGCGTTGATATGGGTGATGAGTCGAAAGTGAGGATATAGGGATTTAGCCCCTCATTTAAAAATCTATTGGGCTTGCCGCTAAGTCAGCGGTCTGAGGAGCGTGTATCCCTACTGTTATATGACTTTTTTAGCGCATTAACTTTTAAGCTTCCCCGCGATAGACACAGCCTGCATTGCAGGTTTCTTTTACGGTAACCGCACTTAATAATGGTAGTAAAGGCTTAGTTTGCTGCCAAATCCACTGGGCTAATACCTCACTCGTTGGGTTTTCTAACCCTTCTATATCATTTAAATAGTGATGGTCTAAGCGTTCCCAAATAGGCTTAAAAGCGGCTTTTACATCGGAAAAATCAATAATCCAACCACTATGTGAGTCGACTTCACCGGTGATTTCTAAACGCACCATGAAAGAATGGCCATGGAGTCGGCCACACTTATGACCCTCTGGTACATGAGGAAGTTTGTGGGCGGCTTCGAAAGTGAAATCTTTATAGATTGTTGTACTCATATGTGGCTCCTTGTTGTGAATAAACAGCGTATTGTACTGCATTTTTAGGTGAAAATATCTTTAATTACTAAAATAGCGTTAACCGCTTTTATCAATATGATCCATCAGTTAATTGCTTTAGGCTTTTTAGTTATTAATTATGGCTATCGTTTCTTATCCCATTATCTAGGGTTGTTATAACCTAACGGCATACCCTATATGTTTCAGGTACTGCGGTATTTTTTGCTTTATTACCCTAATTATTCGGGTGAATGAGCAGGTGTTAGGTTGTCGGTCTTTTCTGGGGTAATGACATGGCATCGTTTTTTTAAATCAAAGATGAATAACGCTGGGGTTACAAGATAATGACAAAAAAACAGCCGCCATTAGCGGCGCTGCCAATATCTGTTGAGCAATTAACACGTTTACAGACGGCCGTTGATGATTTCTCATCTCATCAACTCGCATGGCTTTCTGGTTATTTGTGGGGAGTGGTAAATCAAAATACGCAAGTTGATGCACCGGTCAGTGCACCTGTAGTTACGCAAGACACTATCACAATTATCTCAGCATCACAGACTGGAAATGCTCGTCGCCTATCAGAGCAGCTCAGAGAGCGCTTGGTTGGTGAAAAAATTAGCGTGAATTTAGTGAATGCTGGGGATTATAAATTCAAGCAAATTAACCAAGAAAAAGTGTTGGTTATTGTAGCGTCAACGCAGGGGGAAGGGGAGCCCGCTGAAGAAGCGGTTGCACTGTATAAATACCTTCATTCTAAAAAAGCGCCTAATTTATCACAAACCAGCTACGCGGTTTTCGCGCTGGGGGATTCCTCTTACGAAAAATTTTGCCAAGCGGGTAAAGATTTCGATTCACGACTTGCATCATTAGGGGCAGTATCATTAATCGAGCGAATTGATGCAGATGTTGAGTATCAAGCGATTGCGAGTGAGTGGGTTGAAAACCTGACACAAATTTTAAAAGCTCGCGTTCCTGCTCAAAGTGATAGCCAATTATTGGCGACTCAAACAGGAAGTGTGAATGAAATTCATTCATCACCTTATAGTAAAACGGCGCCATTAACAGCGTCGCTTCTGAGTAACCAAAAGATCACCAGTCGAGACTCGCAAAAAGATGTTCGCCATATTGAAATTGATCTCGGTGACTCTGGTTTACGTTATCAACCAGGTGATGCGCTAGGTGTTTGGTTCGATAATGACCCTGCTTTAGTTGATGAGCTGGTGGCTTTATTGTGGCTGAAAGGTGACGAAGAAGTCTTTATTGGTTCACAGCGCCATTCATTACGTGATGCGCTGATTTATCAATTAGAACTAACACAAAATACCCCAGTGATTGTTGAAAAATATGCTCAGCTGTCAAAAGATGATGCGTTGTTGTCATTGATTAGCGATAAAACCGCTATTTTACACTACGCACAAAATACGCCCATTGTGGATATGGTACGCCAAGCGGCATCTCAGCCGACGGCTCAAGAATTTATTGACCTACTGCGCCCGCTAACCCCTCGTTTATACTCAATTTCCTCTTCCCAATCTGAGGTAGAAAATGAAGTTCATGCAACGGTTGGTGTTGTCCGCTATGAGATTGATGGTAAGGCGCGCACTGGTGGTGCTTCCGGTTTCTTAGCTGATCGCTTAAATGAGGATGATGAACTTCGCGTATTCATTGAGCACAATGATAATTTCCGTCTACCACAAGACCCTAATACGCCTGTGATCATGATTGGCCCTGGAACGGGGATTGCACCATTTCGCGCTTTCTTACAGCAGCGTGACAATGACGGTGCGACAGGGAAAAACTGGTTATTCTTTGGTAACCCACATTTTGTTGATGACTTTCTCTATCAAGTGGAATGGCAGCGCTATGTCAAAGACGGTTTATTAACCCATATTTCATTAGCATGGTCCCGCGACCAGCAAGAAAAAATCTATGTACAAGATAAACTTCGCGAACAAGGTGAAGAAGTATGGCAATGGTTACAAGAAGGTGCGCACATCTATGTCTGTGGTGATGCAAACCGCATGGCCAAAGATGTCGAACAGGCATTATTAGATATCGTCAGTCAATACGGGAACATGGATAGTGAAGAAGCTGATGAATTTTTAAGTGAGCTGCGCGTAATGCGCCGTTATCAGAGGGATGTTTATTAATGAGCAATGAACAACAACAAAAGCCCTTAATTGTCGAAGGTAAACTCGCCGACAGTGAACGCATGAAGCAAGACAGTAATTACTTGCGTGGAACCATTAAGGATGACTTAAAAAATGGGTTAACAGGGGGATTTGAAGGCGATAATTTCCTGTTGATTCGTTTTCACGGGATGTATCAACAAGATGACCGTGATATTCGTGCCGAGCGGGCGGAACAAAAGCTTGAACCTCGCCATGCAATGATGCTGCGTTGTCGTTTGCCGGGCGGCATAATTACGCCCAAGCAATGGCTTGATATTGATAAGTTTGCCACGGAGCACACGCTGTATGGCAGTGTGCGTATTACAAATCGGCAAACATTTCAGTTCCATGGCATCCTCAAAGGGGATGTAAAGCCTGCCCATCAAATGCTAAGTCATGTTGGTTTAGATGCTCTTGCAACGGCGAACGACGTTAACCGTAACGTGTTATGTACGTCTAACCCAGTGCAGTCTGAATTGCACCAACAAGCCTATGAATGGGCAAAGAAAATATCTGAACATTTATTACCGCGAACTAGTGCTTACGCGGAAATTTGGTTAGATAAAGAAAAGATAGTAACAACGGATGAAGAGCCAATTTTAGGGCAAACTTATTTGCCAAGAAAATTTAAAACCTCAGTCGTGATCCCACCACTAAATGATGTGGACTTGCATGCAAATGATATGAACTTTATCGCAATTGCCCAAAATGGTGAGTTAATCGGTTTTAACGTGCTGGTGGGTGGTGGTTTAGCTATGACTCATGGGGATACTGCAACATTTCCTCGCCTAGCCAGTGAGTTTGGGTTTATTCCATTAGACAAAACGTTAGCGATTGCGGAAGCGATAGTCACCACTCAACGGGATTGGGGGAATCGAACTGAACGTAAAAATGCAAAAACCAAATATACCCTTGAGCGTGTGGGGGTCGATACCTTCAAAGCAGAAGTCGAAAGGCGCTCTGGTGTGACTTTTGAGCCCATTCGGCCTTATCAATTCACTGAACGTGGTGACAAAATTGGCTGGCTCAAAGGGATTGATAACCGTTGGCACTTAACATTGTTTATTGAAAATGGTCGATTAATTGATTTAGATAACAAGCCATTAAAAACCGGAGTGGCTGAAATTGCGCGTATTCATCAAGGTGATTTTCGTTTAACGGCAAACCAAAACTTAATTGTAGCGGGTGTACCTGAAAGTGAAAAAGCGGCAATTGAAGCGATTGCCAGATCTCATGGGTTAATGAGTGATGACATAACGGCGCAACGTGAAAATTCCATGGCTTGTGTATCATTTCCAACTTGCCCGCTCGCGATGGCGGAAGCAGAACGCTTTTTACCTGAATTTATTAGTCAGGTGGAAAGAATCATGGCCTCTCATCAAGTGGCCAATGAACATATCGTTCTGCGGATAACGGGTTGCCCGAATGGCTGTGGGCGAGCGATGTTGGCAGAAGTTGGGCTGGTCGGCAAAGCTGTTGATAGATATAACTTACACTTAGGTGGAAATCGCATTGGTACTCGTATTCCACGTATGTATCGTGAAAACATTAGCAGTGCGGAAATTCTAACCATTTTAGATGAGTTAATCGGTGACTGGGCAAAGGCACGCTTGCCTGACGAAGGGTTTGGCGATTTCCTTATTCGCACCAATGTCGTAAAACCAGTATTGAATTCAGCCGTCGATTTTTATGAGGTTAAGGAGGCAGTATGAGCCGACTTGAGCTAGCAACGCTCACCGCACTCGATAAGCCCCAGCAAGTCGCTTATCTCGCTGAGTTTAATTCCCAACTAGAAGTTATGAATGCATTACAGCGTGTTGAGTGGGCGGTTGAATACTTACCCACAGAGTTTGTATTGTCTTCCAGCTTCGGTATCCAAGCGGCACTGACGTTGCATATGGTGACGCAAATTGTGCCTAATATCCCAGTTATTTTAACGGATACCGGCTATTTGTTCCCAGAGACCTATCAATTTATTGAGGCGTTAACAGATAAGTTGAATTTAAATTTACAGGTATACCGAGCAAAGCAGTCGCCCGCTTGGCAAGAAGCGCTGTATGGTCAACTTTGGACGCAAGGGCTTGATGGTATTGAGCGTTATAACCAATTGAATAAAGTTGAGCCAATGGAGCGTGCGTTACATGAATTACAGGCACAAACTTGGTTTTCAGGTTTACGGCGAGAACAATCAGCAAGCCGTGCAAATTTGTCTGTACTAGGTATCGGAAAAGGCATTTTTAAAGTTTTACCAGTGATTGATTGGAATAATAAGCAAGTTTATGAATATTTAACAAAATATGATTTACCCTATCATCCTCTGTGGGAGCAAGGGTATTTATCGGTTGGTGATACCCATACAACTCGCAAATGGGAAGAGGGAATGAATGAAGAAGATACGCGTTTTTTTGGATTAAAGCGTGAGTGCGGGCTGCATGAAAACTAAATACTCGTCATACTTCAAGTTACATGGGTGTTGACTGCGCTCAGCTAGCCGAATCACATACTTATGTATGCTCATCGGCTATCTTCGCTTGTCGCCTACATGTAACTCGAATTATTTAGAGTATTAATTTAGTTATAATTCAAGCCGCAGCGTTGTTGGCTACGTGCAACTCGAATTATTTAGGGTCTTGAATATAAATAAATAATCACTGAATTAATAAAATATTTGTTTAATTACAAAGGAATACTTTTGTATTTAAAAAAGTATTCCAAGCTAATCATTAAATTAAATCAGTAATTAGTTAACTTGTTAAATTTAATCTAAGTTCTATTTTTTATTTGTATTTATCGATTTTTCATCGGGTTTGTGATGGTTATTTGGCTTATTCCTTTCAGTTACAAGAAAGAGCTTTTTGTCATTTCAAACCTGTTGTTTGAAACCATATAGTCAATTTTATATTTCTTATAATCAGTTTATATAACGATGGGTGAGCAAGATGGATTATTTACCGTTATTTGTCGATGTCCGCGCACGAAAGGTCGTGTTAATTGGCGGCGGTGTGGTCGCAGCTCGAAAAGCAGAATTGCTAATAAAAGCACAAGCTGACTTAGTGATCATCTCACCGACGTTATGTACACAGTTACAAGCGGAGCACCAACAAAATAAATTTGTTTGGTTAGCTGAAGATTACCGATCTATTCATTTAGATGATGCTTTTTTAGTTATCGCAGCAACAGATGATGCATTACTGAATGAAACCGTTTTCTATGACGCTAATGAACGGAAAATATTCGTTAACGTGGTTGATGACCAACCGTTATGTTCATTTATTGTACCTTCTATTATTGATCGTTCTCCGGTGATAGTGGCGATCTCTTCGGGAGGAACAGCACCTGTTTTGGCTCGTTTACTTAGAGAAAAATTGGAAACGATGCTACCAACCTCCTTGGGAAAAATGGCGGAAATAGCCGGCCGCTGGCGTCATAAAGTCAAAGAAACACTAACGAGTATGCGTGAAAGAAAGCGCTTCTGGGAAAAAAGCTTCAGTGGACGTTTTGCTTCGCTAGTCGAAAAAGGGCAATTCAGTGAAGCGGAACAACAATTGGAACGTCAATTGTATGAGCCGGATAACCATGGCGAATTAATCTTAGTCGGTGCCGGTCCGGGGGATGCGGGGCTACTCACGTTAAAAGGGTTGCGAGTTTTACAAAGTGCAGAGGTGGTTTTGTATGACCATCTGGTGAGTGAAGAAATACTCGAACTGGTTCGTCGCGATGCTGACAAAATTTGTGTTGGGAAACGCGCAGGAAATCACAGTGTTTCCCAAGAAGAAACCAATGCTTTGATCGTGAAATTTGCTCAACAAGGTAAAAAAGTGGTGCGCCTTAAAGGTGGCGATCCATTTGTGTTTGGACGAGGGGGAGAAGAGCTACAAGTAGCGGTACAAGCGGGGATCCCATTTCAAGTGGTTCCAGGTGTGACCGCGGCGATTGGTGCAGCCGCTTACGCGGGGGTACCGCTGACTCACCGTGAGCATTCACAGAGCATTACGTTTATTACGGGTCATTGCCGTGAGAATGGAATGGAACTTGATTGGCAAGCGCTTGCTCGAGGGAACCAAACGTTAGCTATCTATATGGGCACCGTAAAGGCTGCGAAAATCAGCGAACAGTTGATTCAATTCGGCCGTGCTGAAAATACCCCTGTTGCTGTTATCGGCTGTGGCACTAGGCGTGAACAAAAAGTAGTGACTGGCAAATTAAACGAGCTTGAAGTATTAGCACAGCAGGCACCCGCTCCTGCTTTGATAGTGGTTGGTGAAGTGGCTGCATTACACCAACAACTCGCGTGGTTTGGTTCTCAAACCGAAGACATCAGATGGCGCAGTGCCGTATTGGAACTGGCTTAAGTAAGGGGCTATCGTGAACGACAAAAAATTGACTCATTTACAGCAGTTAGAGGCAGAAAGTATTCATATCATTCGTGAAGTTGCCGCCGAATTTGCTAACCCAGTCATGCTGTACTCTATTGGTAAAGACTCCTCTGTGATGCTGCATTTAGCACGCAAGGCATTTTATCCGGGAAAACTGCCATTTCCTCTTTTACATGTTGATACGGGATGGAAATTTCGTGAAATGTACGAGTTTCGTGATGCAACAGCAGAAAAATATGGTTTTGAGCTACTTGTTCATCGTAACCCTGAAGGGGAAAAGCTAGGGATCAACCCGTTTGTACATGGCAGTGCTAAGCACACCGATATTATGAAAACCGAAGGCTTAAAGCAGGCTTTGGATAAATATGGTTTTGATGCTGCATTTGGCGGTGCTCGTCGTGATGAAGAGAAATCACGCGCAAAAGAGCGGATCTACTCTTTTCGTGATCGATCTCATCGTTGGGACCCTAAAAACCAGCGGCCTGAGCTGTGGCATAACTATAATGGGCAGGTCAATAAAGGGGAAAGTATTCGTGTTTTCCCGCTATCAAATTGGACAGAACTCGATATTTGGCAATATATCTATTTGGAAAACATCGATATTGTTCCCCTGTATTTTGCAAAAGAACGGCCAGTTATTCAGCGGGACGGCACTTTGTTAATGGTGGATGATAACCGTATTGACCTACAAGCAGGTGAAGTCATTAGTCAGCAAAAAGTGCGTTTTAGAACATTAGGTTGTTGGCCACTGACGGGAGCTGTGCCATCAGAAGCACAAACGCTGCCTGAGATTATAGAAGAAATGTTGATTTCTACGACGAGTGAGCGACAGGGCCGGCTGATTGATAGCGACCAATCCGCTTCGATGGAGTTGAAAAAGCGCCAAGGTTATTTTTAGTGGGCAAGGTTAATACGCAAAGTCAGGAGAAAAATCATGGCACAAGCCGTTTATAATGAATCAATCGCTCATCAAATCGAACAGCAAGGTGGTGTAGAACCTTATTTATTGGCGCAGCAACATAAAGGATTATTACGCTTTTTAACCTGCGGGAATGTGGATGATGGTAAAAGTACTTTAATCGGCCGTTTACTGCATGATACTCGCCAAATTTACCAAGACCAGCTGTCAACTTTGCAAAGTGATAGTAAGCGGATAGGGACTCAAGGGGAAAAACTTGACCTTGCTTTGCTGGTGGATGGCCTTGCCGCTGAGCGCGAGCAGGGGATCACCATCGATGTGGCTTATCGTTATTTTTCAACAGAAAAACGCAAATTTATTATTGCGGACACCCCCGGCCATGAGCAATATACGCGCAATATGGCGACAGGGGCATCCACTTGCTCACTTTCTATTTTGTTGATCGATGCTCGAAAAGGGGTACAGGAACAAACGCGTCGCCATAGTTTTATTAGTACATTGCTTGGGATCCGCCATCTTATTGTTGCCGTCAATAAAATGGATCTGGTGGATTACAGTGAAGCCATTTTTGAAAAAATAAAGCAGGATTACCAAAAGTTTGCAATGGAATTGCCTGTGGATTTAAAGGTATGGTTTGTACCTATCTCAGCCCTAGATGGCGATAATATTGTAAATGCTAGCGATAATTTTAAGTGGTATCAAGGTGATACGCTATTGTCGATATTGGAAAATGTTCAAGTGGAACAAAAAGCTTCGGAGCAAGCTTTGCGTTTCCCTGTGCAATATGTGAACCGCCCAAATTTAGACTTTCGCGGATACAGCGGGACATTATCAGCAGGGATCGTGGAAGTGGGTCAAAAGGTCAAAGTGTTGCCATCAGGCGCCACTTCAGCAATTAAAGAAATTGTGACTTTTTCAGGGGGACAAGATTTTGCTGTACCGGGGGAAGCGATTACATTAGTGCTTGAGGATGAAATTGATATTAGTCGTGGCGACTTAATTGTTGCACAAAATGAAACCTTACAAACGACGCAGCATGCCTCTGTCGATGTCGTGTGGATGTCTGAACAGCCGTTAGTTCAAGGCCAACAACTTGATATTAAAATTGCGGGAAAACGCAGTCGGGCAAAAGTGGAAAATATTCAATACCAAGTTGATATCAATAATTTAACCCAGAAAGTAGCGACAGAGCTGCCGTTGAATGGAATTGGTTTAGTCGAGTTTTCCTTTGATGAGCCATTGTTACTGGAAAACTACCAACGCAATGCAGACACTGGCGGAATGATTTTTATTGATAGGCTCACAAATGTGACGGTTGGCGCGGGTTTAGTTCGCGAAACACAAGCCCCTGTTTTTGAACAATCCAGTGATTTTAGTGAGTTTGAAATTGAGCTAAACAAATTAGTACGCCGCCATTTCCCACATTGGGGTGCGCGTGATGTATTGGGTGGGAAATAATACGGATGACAAAAGACAACCATATTGTTTGGCACCAACACCAAGTAACTCGCCAATTACGTGAAAGTAATAATGGCCATAAAGGTGCTGTGTTGTGGTTCACCGGGTTATCCGGTTCTGGGAAATCGACATTAGCAGGGGCAATAGAGCACCAATTGACGTCCATGGGAATGAAAACCTATTTATTGGATGGCGATAATATTCGCCATGGTTTATGCCGTGATTTAGGGTTTAATGAGGCCGATAGGCAAGAAAATATTCGTCGAGTGGGGGAGGTGGCGAAGTTAATGGTCGATGCAGGGTTAATTGTTGCGACAGCATTTATTTCGCCTTTCCAAGCGGATAGACAGACAGTTCGTGACTTGTTTGAACCCGAGCAATTTTTTGAGTTGTACGTGGATACACCCGTAAGTATCTGTGAACAACGAGACCCCAAGGGGTTATATCAACAAGCGCGGGAAGGAAAAATAAAACAATTCACGGGGATTGATTCCCCTTATGAAATACCTCAACAGCCTGAGTTGCATCTGGATGGACAACAACCCATTTCGGATTCTCTTTCCCAAATTATTGCGCTTTTATTGCGCAATCATGTCATTCAGCTAGATTATTAATACAGCTTAAATACCTCCTTTATTTTATCCGATGGTAAAATAAGGCGGTATTTTGCGTATTCAAACCCGACTTAATCTGACTTTTTATCACAATTTTAGTATCACAGTAGCGTCAATCGTTGAGTTATGGGATGATTAGCAAATCATTTCAGGGGGCAAGATGGGTAAATTAACGCTACTATTAATTGCGATATTAGCTTGGTTACAGTATTCCTTATGGTTAGGCAAAAATGGCATACATGACTACGTACAAGTCAAAGATGATGTCGCCGCTCAGGAAATTGTAAATTCGCGTTTAAAAATGCGTAATGAACAGCTATTCGCTGAAATCAACGACTTAAATGATGGCCAAGATGCGATTGAAGAACGAGCCCGAACAGAGCTTGGGATGATCAAACCTGGAGAGTCATTTTATCGAATGGTTAAAGAAAGTAATAACCAGAAATAGACACAGTAATATGATGTCAAAATAGTATACCCATTAGCCTGATAATTTCTGATGTAAGAATTCAACAATGACAAATCCAAACCATGCCCCACAAAATAATCTCCCGCAAATTGTTGCACTGATTCCTGCTGCTGGGGTAGGTAGCCGTATGAATGCAGAGTGCCCAAAACAATACTTGCAGGTTGCAGGTAAAACAATCATTGAGCACACCATAAGCGCATTACTAGAAAATGATAAAGTGCAAGAAATTGTGGTTGCGTTGAGTGCAGAAGATGATTATTTTCAACAGCTTGAAATTTCTAATCACCCTCGGGTGGCGACGGTTGTTGGTGGCAAAGAACGTGCTGATTCAGTATTAGCGGGGCTGGATTTTTTAATTGCTAACCCCCAATTTTCAAATTGCTGGGTATTAGTGCATGATGCCGCGCGTCCCTGCCTTCATCAATCAGATTTAAATGAAATTATTCAATTAGCAGCGGAACAAAATTGTTGTGGTGGGATCCTCGCTGCCCCAGTGCGCGATACCATGAAACGTAGTTCAACAGCTGGCCAATTAATTGACCACACAGTTGAACGTGAAGCGTTATGGCATGCCCTTACGCCACAATTTTTTCCGTTAATATTATTACGGGACTGTCTAAGTAAAGCCTTGAAAGAAAACGCAGTGATCACCGATGAAGCTTCTGCGCTAGAATATTGCGGCCACCAACCGGTGTTAGTTGCTGGCCGCGCTGATAATTTAAAAGTGACACGCCCAGAAGACCTCACTTTAGCGGAATTTTATCTTTCAAGAATGAACAACTAAGGAAAAAAAATGAGAATCGGACACGGTTTTGACGTACACAAATTTGGTGGCGAAGGCCCTATCATCATTGGTGGCGTGCGTATCCCTTATGAACAAGGTTTGCTCGCGCATTCTGACGGTGATGTGGTCTTACACGCGTTAACCGATGCAATTCTCGGCGCTGCTGCACTGGGGGATATTGGTAAATTATTCCCTGATACTGACCCTGCATATAAAGGAGCCGATAGCCGAGTCTTATTGAGAGACGCATTTTGCCATGTGCGTGCCAAAGGGTATCGCATTGGTAACATTGATATTACTATCATGGCTCAGGCGCCAAAAATGTTGCCACATATCGCTCAGATGCGTGTGAATATTGCCGAAGATCTTGAGTGCCACATGGATGATGTTAATGCAAAAGCGACCACAACAGAGCAACTCGGTTTTGTGGGGCGTAAAGAAGGCATTGCCTGTGCTGCGGTTGTTCTTTTAATAAAAGATAATAGTAATGAAAGTAATGAATGTTCAGTACCTGCATGGTAAGCCATTATCTTCTGGCTCGTTAAAAAGTGTCCCTGAAGATTTTATCGTCAAAGAAGATTTAGGCTTTGAGCTAGATGGCGAAGGCGAACACGTTATGGTTCGTGTGGAAAAAACAGGCTGTAATACAGTATTTGTTGCTGAGCAACTAGCAAAATTTGCTAAAATTTCAGCGAGGGCTGTCAGTTACGCCGGTTTAAAAGATAGGCATGCAGTAACGGAGCAGTGGTTTTGCCTGCAAATGCCAGGCAAAGAAACGCCTGTTTTTTCGACTTGGCAACTCGAAGGCTGCCGAATACTGGCTGTCACTCGGCAAAAACGCAAATTACGTATTGGTTCCTTGAAAGGAAACCAGTTCGAAATAACGTTGCGTGATATTTCGGATGCAAAAGATGTTGAACAGCGTTTACAGAAAGTTGCATTATCAGGGGTGCCTAATTACTTTGGTGAACAACGCTTTGGGCGTGATGGACAAAATTTAACGCAAGCGTTACGTTGGGCAAACCAAGAAATCAACGTACGTGAACGCAACAAGCGTAGCTTCTATCTTTCAGCTGCTCGTAGTGCAATGTTTAACCATGTGGCAAGCGAACGTATTGCAAATAATACCGCTCAACACGTGATGTTGGGAGACGCATTGCAATTAACTGGCAGGGGAAGTTGGTTTGTCGCGACACAAGATGAGTTTGCTACATTGCAACCTCGCCTGGAGTCCAACGAATTAAGCATTACCGCGCCATTACCGGGTGATGGGGAGTTGGGTACTCAGGATGAAGCACTGGCATTTGAAACTCAGTGTTTAGTTGATTATCAACCTTTTATCTCTTTAATGCAGCGTGAACGAGTTTCTCCAGCTAGACGAGCGGTGATAACTAAACCCCAAAACTTACAATGGGAATGGTTGGACGACTCGACGGTAAAACTGAATTTTTTCTTAAACTCGGGTTGTTTTGCGACCAGTGTTGTGAGAGAAATTATTAATCAAAATGGGCAGGATAATGTCGATGCTAAAGATTTTATTGAGTAATGACGATGGGGTAAATGCGCCGGGAATTCAAACTCTTGCGGCAGCGCTACGCCAATATTATCATGTTCAGGTGATTGCGCCTGATCGCAATCGTAGTGGGGCTTCGAATGCATTAACATTAGATAAACCACTTAAAATTCAAACGCTAAGTAATGGTGACCTTGCTGTACAAGAGGGAACGCCAACGGATTGCGTCTATATTGGGGTTAATAAAGTGGTACGTCCACGCCCTGATATTGTTGTATCTGGTATCAACTGCGGCCCTAATTTAGGGGATGATGTTATTTATTCAGGTACTGTTGCAGCGGCAACTGAAGGCCGTCACTTAGGTTTACCTTCAATTGCGGTATCGTTAGATGGGGAAACGCATTATGAAAGTGCGGCTAAAGTGACATGCGATATTCTTGCGCTCTTACAGAAGAACCCATTGCGTGCAGGGAATATCTTAAATATAAATGTACCAGATATCCCGTACGAAGAAATTAAAGGTATCAAAGTCACTCGCTGTGGCAGCCGTCATGCTGCCTCTGAGGTGTATAGCCTAGAGGACCCAAAAGGGAATACATTGTATTGGTTAGGGCCAGTTGGGGAGATCCGTGATGCCAGTCCTGGAACGGATTTTGAGGCTGTGCAAAATGGGTATGTTTCAATTACGCCATTACAAGTTGACCTAACCGCTTATAAAGCACACTCATTAGTGGAAGAGTGGCTCGAAAAATCAGGAGTGTCAGTAAAATGAAAACAGGGCTCATGAAAGAACTTTTGGCTCAATTACGCCAACAGGGAATTCACGATGAGCGCCTATTAGATGCCATTTCACTTGTTCCTCGGGAACGGTTTGTGGATGAAGCGCTCTCCCATAAAGCCTATGACAATATCCCATTACCTATTGGTCATGGGCAAACTATTTCACAGCCGTATATTGTTGCTAAAATGACAGCGCTATTGGCTTTAGCACCGGATGATCACGTTCTTGAGATAGGGACAGGTTCAGGGTATCAAACCGCAGTATTGGCCCACTTGGTTAAGCATGTTTTTTCTGTTGAGCGGGTGAAGAGCTTGCAATGGGCAGCCAAACGGCGCTTGAAGCAACTTGATTTACACAATGTTTCAACTCGTCATGGTGATGGTTGGGAAGGTTGGCAATCAAAAGGGCCCTTTGATGCCATCATTGTTACCGCAGCACCAACAGAAATACCGACTCTGCTATTAGGGCAATTAAAAGACGGTGGGCGAATGGTTCTACCTGTCGGTGATAAAGAACAAGCACTAAAGCTAATTACCCGACGAGGTAATGATTACCATACAAATGTTATCGAAAAAGTTCGTTTTGTCCCATTGATCGCTGGCGATCTTCTTTAATCTACTTGCAATGGTATTTAATAAAAGCCTGACTATTTTTATAATGGGTTTAAATAAAATATCATTGCAAAGGTTTCATTAACTCAAATAGCAGTAAAACCATTCTAAATATGATACTTTACCCAACTGAATTTGAGAGAATAGCTTAAACCGTTAGGTCATACTCTCAATTTATTATATTTTTAATATATTTAACTTGTTCACTATTTTGTATTTCTGCTTTAATAAGTGAAATATTTTATGATAACTCTATTGCTGACATTGTTTTGAATTGTCACGTCAGATTTTTCTTCACGGGAGAAGAAGCATGAAAATTGTTAGCCCTATAAGCAGAATTCGATGGGCCGTCATCTTTTCATTTAGCGGAGCGCTATTGGCTGGTTGTTCTACACCGTATCATACAGCAGCACCTATTTCGAGTGTGAATGATAGTCAGTCTCGCCAGCAAACGGTGCAAAGGACGACACCGGCCTCGTCACCAAATACGGGTATGAGCACGGCAATGCCGTCGTCTCGTCCTAATATATCGAATAATTCAAATACACAACCTGTAAGTCGTAGCTCAGCACCAGTAACAACCAATGGTGAAGGGCGCATTGTCTATAACCGTGACTATGGCAGTATTCCAAAAGGCAGCTATAACGGTAATAGTTATACGGTTCAGCGTGGTGACACGTTATTCTATATTGCATACTTAACAGGTAATGATTTCCGTGAGTTAGCATCGCGAAACAATATTCCAGAACCATACAGCCTCAATGTAGGACAGGTTATTAATATTGGTAACACAAATGTGAACTCGAGCACTCAATTAGCCGCAAATTCATCAAATAGTCATCAGCAAGCGGTTGATCTTCGAACAACTAATGAGTATCCTGCAAATAGTGGTGGTCAAACTTCAGGTAAGATGTTGCCTAATAATAAGAAACCTGCAACGCAAGTTTCAACGACAACAACAACCTCGACAACAACCGCTTCTACCGCAGTCAGTAGCACAAATAATTCGTCAATAAAATGGCGTTGGCCAGCTGAAGGGAAAATGATTGAAGGTTTCTCTGACGCTCAAGGCGGGAACAAAGGGGTAGACATAGCCGGTTCTCGTGGTCAAGCTGTGCTCGCTGCTGCGCCAGGAAAAGTCGTTTACGCAGGTAATGCTTTGCGTGGATACGGAAATCTAATAATTATAAAACATAACGATGACTACCTAAGTGCTTATGCTCACAATGATACATTGCTTGTGCGTGATCAGCAGGACGTCACTGCAGGTCAAAAAATAGCGACTATGGGTAGTACTGGAACCAGTTCAGTTAGATTACACTTTGAAATTCGTTACAAGGGAAAATCAGTAAACCCGTTGCGCTATTTGCCGCAACGATAAACTGGGCAGAGTGCTTTGACATTCTGTCCGCATTATCTAGGGTAGGAGTCACTGATGAGCCAAAGTTCGCTGAAAGTTAACGAGTTATATAATGACCTCGATGAAAGTAATTTAAATGACACTTTTGACGAGAGTCAGTTTAAAGAAGAGGATCTGGTTACTGAGCTAGATGACGAAATGGATTTACTCCAGAACACAAATCAGCGTGTTCTGGATGCCACTCAAATTTATCTTAGTGAAATTGGGTTCTCACCACTCCTTACAGCAGAAGAAGAAGTTTTCTATGCAAGACGTGCATTGCGTGGTGATATTGCATCACGACAGCGTATGATAGAAAGCAACCTTCGTCTCGTTGTAAAAATATCACGTCGTTATAATAATCGAGGCCTTGCATTACTCGATTTGATTGAAGAAGGGAACCTTGGGTTGATTCGCGCAGTTGAAAAGTTTGATCCTGAAAAAGGGTTTCGCTTCTCAACGTATGCAACGTGGTGGATCCGTCAAACGATCGAACGCGCTATCATGAACCAAACTCGAACTATTCGCCTTCCTATTCATATCGTTAAAGAACTCAATATTTACCTTCGTACTGCACGTGAATTAGCCCAAAAGTTGGACCATGAGCCAAGCCCTGAAGAGATCGCTGAGCAGCTAGATAAACCTGTTGAAGATGTCAGTAGGATGTTACGTTTAAATGAACGTATCACATCTGTTGATACACCAATTGCAGGGGACTCAGAGAAATCTTTGCTTGAGGTATTGTCTGATGATAATGATTCAGGTCCAGAAAATACAATTCAAGATAATGACTTAAAAGATAATATTGTTAAGTGGTTATATGAATTGAACCCAAAACAGAGGGAGGTTTTGGCACGACGTTTTGGGCTTTTAGGCTATGAAGCTGAGACTCTGGAAGAAGTTGGTCGTGAAATTGGGCTAACAAGAGAACGTGTTCGCCAGATCCAAGTTGAAGGTTTAAAGCGATTAAAGGATATTTTACATGGTGAAGAGTTGACCCTAGAGTCGCTATTTAATATGTAAGGTGTTAATTAGATAGCTAAAGGCCCCTATAAGCTAAGGTTTATAGGGGCCTTTTATTTATGAGTAATAAAGAATGAACTTAGTTAATGGGGAGCCCACTATGAAATTTAAAATCATCATCAGGTGTCGAAATTAATTCTGCTTCAATAGTGCCAAAATAATTAATTCGCTCAGTAATATCTTGTTTGCTAATTAATTGTGCTAAGTGCAAATAATCTTGATAGTGGCGAGCTTCTGAGCGTAATAACGAAATATAAAAATTTGCCAGCGGTTCATCAAGAAATGGGGCTAGTTTAGCAAAGCGCTCACAAGAACGTGCTTCGATATAAGCACCAATAATTAGCTTATCAACTAAGGTTTTTGGATCGTGTGGGTCGATATGACTTAACAACCCTTTAGCGTAACGCCCCGCAGTGATACCATCGTATGGAATATTACGCTCATGCATAATCTCTAAAACTTGGTAAAAATGATGAAGCTCTTCTTTGATCAGCAAGACCATCTTATCAATTAAATCTTGGCTATAAGGTGACTGTTTTTTTGCCAATATTTGTTTAGAAACCTGATTTTTGTTTCTTAATGTATGGATGTCACCAACCCTGTCATAAGCAAATGATTCATAAGGTTTAAACCACTCAAGTAACACTGCTGCACTTTCTTTATCAACAGCATACTTGCGAATTAAAAACATCGCACTTTGCGCAGCTTTTAATTCACATAACAGATGATCTTTTAAAATAATGGGCAAGTTCTCAGGCAAACTGGCCTTTTCTACCCACAAATCAGGCGTTTCACATTGTAGAAACTGGCGGATTGGCGCAAGTAACTGTGCGTATTCATCCATGCTACTTATCCATATCCTTTAACCGATAGATCCAATCTAGAGCTTGGCGGGGTGTGAGCTTATCTGGGTCAATCCCTTCCAATGCGCTGAGTACAGGTGAGGGTTCTGCATCTTCTGTGGTTAAAAAACTAAGCTGGGCGCTATCTACATGACTCGCATTGGCATTGTTTGAGATAACTTCGAGTTCTTTAAGCTTTTGTTTTGCCCGTTTAATCACATCTTTTGGTACACCCGCAAGAGAAGCGACAGCAAGGCCATAGCTTTTGCTGGCGGCGCCATCTTGAACATTATGCATAAAGGCAATGGTATCACCGTGCTCAATAGCATCGAGGTGAATATTGACCGCGCCTTCAAGTTTTTCAGGTAGTGTTGTTAGTTCAAAATAATGCGTTGCAAATAAGGTCATTGCCTTGATTTTATTAACTAAGTTTTCGGCGCAAGCCCAAGCAAGGGAAAGACCGTCATAGGTTGAAGTTCCGCGACCAATTTCATCCATTAGTACTAAGCTATTCTCTGTTGCATTATGAAGAATATTCGCGGTTTCTGTCATTTCGACCATGAATGTTGAACGACCAGATGCAAGGTCGTCAGAGGCTCCAACACGGGTAAAAATACGGTCGATTGGGCCTATCACCGCTTTGCTTGCAGGGACAAAACTACCGATATACGCTAACAGGGTAATCAATGCTGTTTGACGCATATAGGTACTTTTACCGCCCATATTTGGACCCGTAATAATCAATAAACGACGTTGTGGTGATAGTGATAACGGGTTGGAAATAAACGGCTCACTAAGGACTTGTTCAACCACAGGGTGGCGACCTTCAGTAATTTGAATACCTGGTTTTTCAGTGAGTTGTGGACAAGCATAACCTAGAGTCTGTGCCCTTTCAGCTAGGTTGGCTAGGACATCTAACTCAGCGAGAGCTTCGGCACTGGTTTGCAGCGCAGCAAGATGAGGTAATAGCATATCAAATAACTCATCATACAGTGCTTTTTCAATAGCTAACGCTTTTCCTTTTGATGTCAACACTTTATCTTCATACTCTTTGAGTTCAGGAATGATATAGCGTTCCGCATTTTTTAACGTTTGGCGGCGGACGTAATGGATAGGTGTTAAATGGCTTTGGCCACGGCTAACTTGAATATAGTAGCCATGAACAGCGTTATAACCCACTTTTAGGGTATCGATCCCCAGTTTTTCTCTTTCACGTATTTCGAGTCTATCGAGGTAGTCAGTCGCTCCATCGGCAAGGGCGCGCCATTCATCAAGCTCACTATTATAACCTGGGGCGATAACACCGCCATCACGTACCAACACAGGTGGCGCATCAATAATGGCTTTTTCAAGTAAGTCTTGTAGCTCATCAAACTGGCCAATACGATTTTGAAGAGCCTGTAAATATGAACTACTCGATTGGCTCAGTATTTGATGAATATCTTGGTATTGCTGGAATGCGTAACGCATACGGGTTAAGTCACGTGGGCGAGCGGAGCGCAGCGCTAAGCGCGCTAATACCCGTTCTAAATCGCCGATTTGACGTAAAAATGGTTGTAATTCAAAGCCGCATTCTTGCAGTGCACTGATAGCTTGTTGGCGGTTATTTAATACTTGAATGTTACGTAATGGGGTATGCAACCAACGTTTTAGCATACGGCTACCCATCGGAGTCACACACTTATCTAAAATGGCGGCAAGTGTGTTTTCTGTGCCCCCTGCAAGGTTTTGGGTGATCTCTAAATTGCGACGAGTTGCTGCATCCAAAATGACATTATCATTTTGTTTTTCCATCACAATACTGCGAATATGGGGCAGTGACGTGCGTTGTGTATCTTTCACGTATTGCAATAAGCAACCCGCAGCTCTGAGCGCTTTATGGGCATCTTCAACCCCAAAGCCAATTAAGTCTTTCGTTCCAAACTGCAAACCCAGCTGTTGTTTTGCCGTATCAAGTTCATATTCCCACAATGGGCGTCGGCGCAAACCTTTATTGTGTTCTATTAATGCCATACTGGCGAAGTCTTCTGGATACAGAAGCTCAGCAGGGCGGGTGCGTTGCAGTTCAGCTTGCAGTGCTTCTTCGTCGGCGATTTCACTAATAATAAAACGGCCAGAGGTAATATCTAACGTTGCGAAGCCAAAACCTTGCTGGTCTTGCCATACTGCGGCTAACAGGTTGTCTTGCCTTTCGTTTAATAGCGCTTCATCGGTGATAGTCCCTGGGGTGACAATACGTACGACTTGGCGCTCAACCGGCCCTTTGCTGGTAGCTGGGTCGCCAATCTGCTCACAAATGGCGACGGATTCCCCCATTTGTACTAATTTGGCTAAGTAACCCTCGGCAGCATGGTGGGGAACACCGGCCATAGGGATCGGCTGCCCTGCAGATTGCCCCCGCTTAGTGAGGGAAATATCCAATAATTGAGACGCTTTTTTAGCGTCATCAAAAAACAGTTCGTAGAAGTCACCCATGCGATAAAATAGCAGTATGTCTGAATGTTGTGCTTTTAGTTTTAGATACTGTTGCATCATTGGTGTGTGGGATTCTAAATTTTGGCTGTCAGTCATGGGGTTATCTATATTAACTTATTGAATTAACTTGATTCTATGTTTTTTAATTGTCTCATAAGATCTCATTATATCTTATAAAATATCACAGAATCCCATATATAAGTGTAGGTTAAAGTGTAGGTTTTTGGTGGTGATATGGTATAATGGGCATAACAAAACTGACAACCTACACTTTTCACTAAAAATCTTTAATTATCTTATAGTCAGCGCTAAACAAGGTAACACTTATGAGCCAAAAGCAGCCAGCAAAACCCTTATCAACGAAAGCCATTGAGGCAATGAAACCTAATAGTAAAGATAGGTCTGATACAGGTGAAAATACAGGTTTACGTGTATTTTGTGGCGCAACAGGCATTAAGACATTTTTCTACCGTTATAGTAGCCCAGTTACACATAAACTTGTACAGCTAAAGATCGGTAATTTTCCTCAAACTTCATTAAGTGAAGCGAGAGTTAAGTTACAAGAGTTGAAACAGTTACGTCAATTAGGTCGATGCCCTGTCACTGAGCTAAAAGAAGAAAAGCAATATAAAAAACAAGAACAACTCCAGCCGCAAAAAACACAGTTAACAGTAAAAGAACTTGTTGAGCTTTATTTAGTTGAGCATATCGAAGATCGTAAAGGTAAAGACGGTAAAATTATTTTTGGCTCAAGAAAGAAGAAAGGGCAAAAGGAAGTTCGTCGCATGCTTGAAGCCGATGTTGTTCGTGTTTTAGGTGAGCTTATGGCTCATGAAGTAACCCGAAAAAATGTGATAGAGCTTGTGCGTGAAATTGATGGACGAGGCGCTAAGGTTCAAGCAGGTAATGTATTGCGTGAACTGTCGGCAGCCTATGAGTTTGCAATCGGTCTAGAGTATTTCGAAGATAATTTCGCTAATCCAGCTTTATTGGCAAAATCGAGCTTGCAGCAAGCTAACTTTAAACTAACCAGTAATAAAGGTACTCGTTATCTAGATGATAATGAACTCAAGAAATTTTTAGCGTGGTTGCCAAGTTCTGCTTATACCAATGTTGTGAAAAATGTCTTCCGTTTAACTCTTTGGACGGGCTGTCGAACCGGTGAAGTGTGCGCAATGGCTTGGGATGATGTGGATCTTGAAAAAGGCACTGTTCATTTAAGAGAAACTAAGACAGGAATTGAACGACACGTGCAATTACCTGATCAAGCAGTCACCTATTTGAAATCAATGCGAATGAATTCCGATAAGTATCTTTTTCCCTCTCAAGTTACAAAGTTGCCGATTCAACAAAAATATCTAACAGAATGCGCATGGCGTTTACGTAAAGAAGGCAAGATGTTGGATATCCCCGATTGGTCACCTCATGATTTACGCCGTACCGTGCGTACTGGTTTGGCTAAATTAGGTTGCCCTAATGAAGTCGGTGAGGCGATACTTGGGCATTCACGTAGCGGTATAGAAGGAACGTATGATTTATATGGTTATGAGAGTGAATGCAAAGTATGGTTGCAGAAGTGGGCGGATCATTTGGATAATTTAACTTTATCTATCAGTTAAACTTAAGTGATTATGGCGGTGAGAAGAGGGCCTATCAACTCACCGTCATAAGCTTATTTGAGATATCTCCTATATTTTTTTGTAACGATAGTGTTTAACAAGTGCTCTGCCACAACTTGAGCTCCCGTATCTTAATCCTTCTGACAGCGCTTTTTTAATATCAGGTAGTTCCATTATTGTTTGTTCTAAGTGTTCAGGAATGAGTTCCTGAACACGTTTTAGGGCGACGTTATAACCAACACTCACACCAATCGTTATACCATCACAAAGCCCCTTCTTGTAATCGTCACTCCCGTCATTAACTCCATCTGAGGCCGGAATAAATTCCCAGTTCTGGTGTATAATTGATGAGTTTTTTTTATCTATGCTATTATTATCGTGCATACTGCCTCCAATGTATCATTGAGCCATTTGGCGTTTTCGGTAGAGATAGATTACTGAGTTAGAAAACATAATTCGAACCGACTTATTTTTTCTCTATTGACTTGAAGTGAAGGCTATATTGTGGTAGGCAATTAAAATTGCATCTGAATTAGAGAAATGGGAGTTACAATGCAATTAGGATTTAAAAAGGCGAGAGGGGAGGTGATTTAGTGTTAAAAAAAATTTTTGAAGCGGGGGTTTTCTATAATGCAGGGGTGATGTTGTATCCTAGTGATATTGAATTGATAGACGAATTTATTAATGACTACTATAGCTGCCTGCCAAAAATTCATGAAGACATTCGGCTGTTATTATTTCAATACTTTATTGAAAGGAATCCTCAAGTAGAATTATTATTATTTAAGTCGATATATTGTTTCACTGATGGGGCCGATATTGCGCTTGCAGCAAAGGATTTGAAAATGAAATTGATACTCCCTTGGCCACCATTTTATCTTTCAAAAGTAGTACGAGAACATTTACAACCAGATATCTTGCTCAATGCGTTTTTGCAAATAGCGTGTAAGCCTAAAGGATTTAAGTCTGTCACTGAAGAGGATGTGAAGTTAGTTACCGAGAATTTTTCATTATTAACACATTTTCGCGAGGGAAATCATTTTTTTCAGCATCGGGTAAGAATAGAGAAGAATATAGATGATGGAGCTATTCACATATATTATAATCGAGATAGAGTGACATTCAGGAAATCACTTATTAATGCTCTTGAGAATATAAAGTACCAATCTGGTCGAGATATTCTTACTGATAAGTGGTCAGCTAAAAATATTTCTAGTTTGGGAGAGATGCTATTAGCACAGGCTTACTCACATACTAAGAATAACCGTAAATTATCTCAAGAAGCATATTTTAAACATATCATAGATACTTATCCTGCTATAGAAAATATTGGACTGAGAGATAAAAAAAGTATGTATGGAGGTAAGAAAAAACTAGATGATTTGAAAGGTATTTTTGCCCAAAACTTTGAAATAAAACCTGATGAAATTGCTTTTCAACGGCGGAAGTTTGGAAATAGGAAAGAGTTTGGTCATCGGAGTAATAATAATTTAGATGTTAAAATTAGTCCTTCAGTTTTGCTTAGTGGATCACTATCCCTTTATATAAAATATTATACCTTTATTTTATCACATGCGGATTTTATCAAGCGGTTATATAAACTTCGCGAGTCAATAAAGAATATTGTGACAATGCAATTTAATCTATCAGAATCACATATATTTTATATTCTTAATGTAATTAACGATTCAGAGTCTAAGCCTATTCAAGCTCCATTAATTGACGTCATTAAGAATGTGGAAACTCAATGCTATGTAGAATTAAAAGAACTTCGTGCATATCCGATAAAACAGAACCTATGGGGATATTTTACAGAAAAACATGTTATACCAAATATTGATAAAATCATTCAATCAATAGGGGAGCTATATAAAATTTGTAATCAAGATTTTCAATATGTAACACATGAGCAACTAAAACAACTCGGCCTGAATGAGTTGTTTGAAAAATCTGTGATTATCAATCATATTATTCAAGTTGACTCTGATTTTATATTGGCGAGTTATAGCCTTAGTGACCATACTGTAGTATATCCAATAAATTCACCTAATAATATTTATGGTAGTATTCAGTCTGCGTTAGAATTGTATGATGAAAGCTCAAAGAATAATTATCTTGCAAGCATAACCACTGTGAGGGATTTTGATAAAATTCAAAGTATTATATGGGGGGTATGTCATTTATACGAGAAAACTTTCTCTTGTGACAATGTTACGGATGTACAGTCCATTAAAAAGATAGAGCAATTTTATCCTCATCCAATTTCTGAAAGTAAATTTAAAGCAGGTAAAAAAATTGCTCAGGAGTTGATTGTTAAGTGGCGTAGTTAATTTGATTATCAAGCAAGACGCGGTATTGTGACATCGGTATTAGGGTGTGTCTTTTAACCTATCTGCATGTTTAGGAAAGCTGTGTAAATCTCTTGTAAAATGCAAAAATCGCTTCAGTTTAGAATGTTTTTTAAACAATCATCAGAACTTAAAATGACGTATTCACCACTATAACAGTACTAAATTGTACAAAAAATAGTTACGGGACACAGCTTAGTATATAGTGTATTTAGCATAAATAACTATGCATGCGAATGAGTAGTCTGAGTGACAAATATTTTTACGAAGAGCTTATAATACCTGTCACTTGTACTTAAATAATTTCATTCATCCAATCTGTCTTTCGCTATGCTCATATATATTATTTTAGTTAATTCTGATTGTAAATAATCATCGCTCATGAGCTTAATAAAATGCTTCTGTGATACCTTTGTTTTAATTAATAGTTTATCTCCCGCTTTATTAATCTGTAGTAATGATGATAAATATTTATGTTGGGATACATAATTGATAATTGTTTGAGCATCTATCTTTCCCAGAACAGGGGAGTGCTTAGATATTTTTGCTAATTTTCTAGCGAATGAAATTTCTTTTGCACTCTTTTCTAAGCCTGACATGTCTTCAATTAGTAATGAATTTCGTAGAGAGTCTAAAGCAATAACTGCTTGAGCTTCAATTACTTTGTGAAATTTCATTTGAGTTTCAAGTGTTTTATGGTTTTTAATGTAAAAAACTTCATCAATTGAAAATAGGTCATAGTTGAAATCTAACCGTAATATTTCATTAGGCAGTTGTTTCAAGTATCCATCAGGATCAGGGACTAGGTTGAAAAGTTTTCTGCTATTTTTTAATACTGTAAGGTTAGTTTTATTTTTATAAAGAGCTAAGCATTTATTATCCCCGCTTATTAAAATTATAATTCCTTTTACATCTGTGAATTTATTTAAAGGATTATAGTAATCTTGTGAGTTCGGGGGGATTGCAATTGCCTGAATGATTTTTTCAAATTCTTCGGGAAATTGTTCATAATCGAATTTAAACAAGGCATTTTTTCTATCGTCAAAATTAGATAGTAAAGGGGATGTGAGGTCTTCATTATCAACAATGTCTTCTTTGATTTTATCTAAAAATCCAGCAGCTATGCTATCTAATGCACTACCTTCAATTCTGGAAAGCTTTAATTCATTGGTAGTAGTAGTAAATACAACTCTAATTCCACTGAAATTATCAATTATTTTTGCGGTTTTTTCTTTTAACTGCTGAATAGTCATATCTTTTTCCTTGCTATAAAAACAAATTCATCAAAAAAATTATAATAAACATTATCGCCCACTTTTAATGTATCATTTGAAATAGCGATCAAGTTCTTTGTTTCACCGCTTCCTGGGTGTACTATATCAACTCTGTATAGTTTGAAGCCAAAAAGAGCTAAGGTGGGATTTGCATAATACTTATCTGTTTTAATAAAAATAATGCCTATTACTATTACAAGCAAAAGATATGCTATATTTTTTTGCATATCTTCAAAACTGAATCCCATAAAAGGTACAATATATGTTGCTAGGAATGTTAAGCTTTCATAGCTTTCACTTTGACATGAGGTTATTTTAACGCTATCTAGCCCATTATATTTTGTTATATTTTTAAATCTTTTATAGAAATAAATGCCAATTAAAAAAAATATAAAGCAAACAATAGGTACAATGTTTGTTAAAGCAAGACTCTTTAATCCTATAAAACTACAATTCGAAGTAAAGCAAAATGGAATTTTGGCACTCAAGAGAATAATAAAAATAAACAGCATAGATAAAGATAGGATGTATAGACCTATTTTGTTGTATGTGTTTTTTTGCACAAACACCTCCTATCCGATAAATTTATTATAAATGTTCAATAATTTAACGCAATAATGATTTTATCACTTTTTACTGGTTTTACATACAGCAAAACGAGCTCAATTGAAATGTTTAAGACTAAATAGCTGCGTCTAATACCGCTACACTTGCTGTTTATTGACATATGGCAGTTATGTAAGGACAACATATAGAGTAAGCCAGACCTAGTTCCACTTAGCGAGGGGAAATTCTCAGACCTATAGTGTAGTACTATTTCCTTCCGCGCGGGTATTTAGCTATCATTTTCTATATATGTCATCCATTGCGCCTTCAGCTCCTACACCACATTGCGCAGTGCAACCAAAATTTGTTTTGATTGCTATTTTTCCTGTCTTATCTTTAGAAAACTCCATTTTGCAATATTGTTCACCGAAATCATTATCTGTACGGACTAAAGCAGTGGCATTCCAACTATCTGAAGATGAGTCTCTTTCTGTGATATAGGCAGTGCCTTCAGCTTCACAGACATACATATCAATATTGGCATTAATCTGGAAATCGAACTTTGCAGCATCGTTTTTACTTGGTGTGATTTCCAGTATTCCATGTTTGCTTTTGTATTCTGCAGGATTTTTAAAGGGTGAGTTTGCTGCCTGTGCAGTTGATAGAAAAAGGGTTGCTGTAGCAATGATTAGTGATAAACATTTCATATTATTCCTTTAAATTTTAATGTTGTTACATAAGGTGTATTTATGCCTTGAAGATTATGACTATTAAAACTGGCTTTTCCAATAAATCAAGTATCGCAAATAGTCCCCCCCATCCTCTTGTAGCCCATGCATCAACGGTTTCATGCTTTTATGGGGTAAGTCAGGCCACTCACCAATTCCTCTTGTTTGATGAATGTTTTCCTCACTTAGGCTTTCCCATCCTGCTTCATTCGGTACCCATAAACCTTGCCATTCTTCTTGTGCTATTCGAGGTAGATTCCAACAGGGCTGATTGCTGATGCGTCCATGTTGCCGTAGCACATCCAGCGGGGTTTCAGGGCGTAATGTGGCAAGGAAGCGGTAAGAACTGGCGTTGTTGCGGAGCGTGTCCTGATAAATGTCATCGCTGTGTGTATCAATCAGGTATTCAAACGGCGAAACAGATTTCAATATATTGGTTGTACCGCCCTCGATCTCGATTTCTTCAACCCAGACTACAATACGTTGCCAGACAATAGCCTGAATCAAGCAACGGTATTCTAGGGATTGAGTATCCAGTGGTAATTCAGTGAATAATGGGGTTTGTGCTGTCTCAATATGTTCTGCAAAGGCTGACGCATCGAAAGAGCGGTGGTGAGTCGGATACCCTAGAACCTCACGATAATCGTATTGATTTAACGGGGTGATAACACCGAGGTACTCAAGTTGATTAATGATTCGTTCAGCGCGATGAAATCCTATCCGAAAATGGCGCTGTAAACGTCTCGGTGACGCTCTGTTAATGAGAATGACGTAATCAATGGCTTTAGCTGTCAATGGATCATAGCTGCTGTCTAGCGTGTTGTGATGAGATAACTGCATAGTGCCTCTGAGTCAGTGCGAAAATACAGTTATTAAAATAACAAAAGATATTAAAAGATACTAATCTAATTCTTCCTGTTTCATTGTGAGTGCATTTTTTAATAACGCTTTTCTTTTCTCAACTGACAGTGATTTGTAGATTTCAAGTAAAAGGTTAAGATCTGCACTTTCAGAAGATAGTGTGTTTTGCTTGATGAGCTCTTTTTCATCCGTGTTTAGGATCACCTTAAATGCATCAATATGATAGAGGTCGCCGCGCTTATTAGGGTTCTTCTTGCGAAAGTGGGGATGAAGGGCTGTGATTGATTCTAGACGGACTCTAACGCCTTTCGCAGTGGTAGGGATATCCATCTCTTTATATTCAGGGTAACGTGTTGGATCGTCAGCTTTTTCTTTTCCTATAGCCGCAAGCTCCCCACTGGTAAACCAGAGCTTGGGCGCATTATCCATTTCAATTAGTTGTTTTTTATCAGTCATGATTTTTATAAATCTCATATATATCAAAAGGATAAAATAACCGCACTAGAAAGATGTTAAAATCATAAAGATATCTATTGATAATTCCCTTTAATTGGTTTTTAATAGACGAGGAATTAAACAGTGGAGTTATTACTATGTCTAACCCTGTAGCATCTCAAAAAAAGCCCCGAAAAGGAAGCGCTGCGGATTGGCACCGTGCGGATATTGTGGCGGCTTTGCATAAAAAAGGGGTCACACTAGCGCAATTATCTCGTGAGCATGGGCTTTCTTCTCGGACGTTAAATAATGCGCTAGAGCGAGCGTACCCAAGAGCTGAACAGATTATTGCGGATGTGATTGGCACGGCTCCTGAAACAATATGGCCGAGTCGTTACATCAATAAGCCACCCTCTAATAATCATGGACGGTAATTGAAATAGCCTAAATATTTACCCTTGCCTATCGGTAAGGCATTGCACCCATTCTAGCGTCAACACCATGGAAAAAAACCTTAATTCATTTAATTGAAGGAACACTCATGTCTATCAAAAATAAATTGCAAAAAATTCGAGAAGAAAATGAAGCGAAAGGATTAAATGACCCAGCTTTATTTAAACAGCGTTTGCTCAACGGTGGCTTTGGATTAGCTAAAACCTTTTGGCTATTTTGGTTTTTACCGATTTTATTCTTAAATATCGTTGAATTTTTTATTACTAAAAAGGTGACATTGAATAAAGTGGAAGCATTGATTCTCATTTGGGATATTTGCTGTTTTTACTTTATCGTGAAAATACCGAATCGTCGTGCTTGGTATTACGCAGCGTTGGTTGTGATTGCACTCGATATATTAGCAGGAATAACCGTGAATTTTCTGCTGTAAGGTGACAATGTGAAAATGAAACTTAACCAGTGGATGAAATTAAGCATATTAATGGCGATAGTTGGTTTAACGGGATGTAATGAGAGTACCATTAATTGTAATAGTGATGGTGCAAAAGCATTAGCGTTACAAGTGGTCAATCAACATGTCGGTTGGGCGATGTATGAGCAGCTTGAGAATGTGCGAACGCAACGTCAAAATGCAGAACGAGGCGTTTATCTCTGTGCTGCCGAAGCAACGGGAAAAGCAGGCTCTGTCACGGTAATTTATTCCGTGCAGCTCACGGATGATAAAAAAAGTTTTGTTGTTACGTTACTCAACGGTTAATTACTATGCCAGCCTATTATTAGGTTGGCATTTTACCCTTTGACTTTTCTATTCTTTCATTCACTTTCCACGTCAATATTCCCTAGCTATAAATAAAAATCACGGTAGATATATCAAAATAGCAATGATGGCTAAATGCATGTAACTATCTGATTATAAATAACAAATAACTTTACTTTGCTAGTGGTTATGGTAAAATATTAGCATGGCACTATACTCAAATATGATTGGGTTGTGCTTAACAGTTTATTTCCACTTTTTTATTTAAAGGCAACTTTATATGACTATTTATCAGTCAGGGCTACGCTTGCCTATCGCACAAGCTTTTAGCCAATTATTATTAAATGAACTGGATAATTCAGTGATTAACTCAGCGATTGATTTAACCCTTGTTCGGGCGGTCACAATGAATTTTCGAGACCCATTGTATAGTGCTGAAACAGGCGGTTTCCATCCTGTCGAAATACGCTTGTTACGGCAGCATGAGCAATGGCAGTTTGATTATGTGACCGATTTTTCATTCATGGGGAGCTATTATCCTGAGCTTGAAAAGGAACTCGATATTTGTTGGTCGCAGGGTTATATCTATCATTTTATGATGGGGGATATTGATGAAGAAGAGGGTGGAGCACTGTTTGAACTGTGGCAACGCAATTTTATTCAATACCACAAAATGAAATGTTACGAAGTCAGTATTCAGTGGGAAACCCACTAATTAAGTAAAAATAATACCAGCGCTGGTGATCTCATTAAGTACAGTACAATCAATAGAAGGTTTGAGTTGATGTTGATACCGTCCAAGCAAGGGGATTTAGATTGCCTCTGTGGGATTTACAGTCTGGTCAATATGGGTACATGGTTCTATGGAGACCGCATAAAACCCCGCCCGTTATTTAATTATCTTTTGCGTGAATACAGTGAATACTGGTCACTGTACAAGTGTTTAACCCAAGGTATTGATGTTCCTGAGATGGATTACTTGATTAAGCGCCTAACCTCAAAATACCCATCACAAGCCCCTCTACGCGTCACCACGCCATTTCGTTACAAAGATGGACTTACCACACAAAAAATACTGTCTGCCTGTCAGGTGTTCTTAGACGCTCATACAACGTCACGTCGGCTTATTCTTCTGGGTGATCAGTGGCATTGGTCGCTGGTGGAGCATATGGACAGTGAATATCTCTATTTCTTTGATAGCCACCAGCAAGAGAAAGTGAGCCGCACCAGCTATGGATTAAGAGGTAACAAAGTACGGCGGTTGTATAGTGAATCTGTTTATTTTGTTGAAATATCACCTTTATAAATAGGTTATTTTTTCAATGTATTTAACTTTTTAAGTTTATTAATGACCGATTGAGTATCTAGCAAATATAAAATATCTAACGGTGTCCATGTTGTAATATTTCTTTCATCAAAATTATTATTGAATATATAGGGAGGAATGAAACACTTTGTTTTAGTCATGGATTTGGCAATTGATTTTAGTTCTCCTTCGATTATTTTCTTTTCTTTATTATCAGGAAGTGTTTCAAATTCGTTTTTAAGAATGAAAATGTTTTTGTTTAAAACACATTCTTTCCAAATGGTTTTAAACGTATTTATTAATAATTTTGCATTGTCATTTTTAGACTCAATAACTGCGGTAATATAATAATAATCGATAACATTCATAATTGTTTGGCTGAAAATTCGTCCTGTGGCTTTTTCTCTTTCCATCATGTCATCATGACCAAAATGAACACAGATTTCTCTCAATCTTATTTTATTTTTATCATGCATGTTAATGGTGAATGGTGCGCCTAATTTTTTCAGTCTATTCTCTCTGCTTGTTTTTGCCCTTTTGCAATTATCTTCCTTTTTATTTTCTTGTTCTATCTTCTTTCTCTGACTTATTTTTCCAGACATTAGATGCTCCATTTTGTGACAGTCATGTAGTTCTCATGAGTTTAGTAAAAACACCCAATAATTGTGACGGTCATACATCACGGTGATTTTTATGTGTGACCGTCACTAATATTTTAAAGAATTTTAGCAGGTTTAGTCCAGAAAATCACTGTGACCGTCACTTAATCCGCCTTTTGGCCTTTTGTGACTATCACAATCGATCATTTTTATGGTTGTAAAGAGAGTAACTCCATAAACTGACAGGAGTTATGTCTCATGCAACACGAACACTTTTTAACGATTAAGCAAGTTTTAGAAATCACACAAGTCTCACGCGCGACCTTATACCGTTGGATTAAGGCGGGGGATTTTCCTGCGCAATATTCATTGACTGCATCTGGGCGCTCGGTTCGTTGGAAAGCGCTCGAAGTGCAAGAGTGGATCGACGAGTGCGTGAGAAAAGGGGGCAATAACTATGCTGCTCTGTAAGCCTGCGTTAGCCCCTTTATATGATGATATACAGAGTAATAGTGAACAAGTGAGTAATGGGGGTAGCTATGTCTATCTCTAAAGAGAAGCTTGATAATTTGAATAAATCAATCGCTATTCCTCATGAATTAGGTCATTACGAAATGATGCATAGAATAGATAAAATTAGCATTGTAGGAGATCTTGAAATTGATGATACCGATGAATTGTTCGATAGGCTAAATAAGATGAAAGGTAATCCTATTTATTCAATGAAAAGACGAAAAACGAAAAGTAAATATATTAAGAAATTGTATCGCTATCAAATTAAAATAAAAAACAAATATAATCCGAAGCAAGCATTTATGATTTATTATATGCCGACTGAAATCGATTTCAAGAAAACAGATAAATATCAAGGAAGAGGTGCTGTTAGATTTGAATTCAGTCCTCAACATTTTTCTTTTGATGATATTAATAAATTAGTTCTTTATTTAGGAAAGAAGAAGCGCCTAGGTAAGTATCTATATAAAATATTGAAAAGCGCATGGGTGACTCGCATTGATTATGCTTTAGACATATATGATATGCGTCTCTCAGACTATCATATTGGTTTTAAGGGGGCATGTTGTGGCGAACGTTACTCAAGTGAAGACGAGTTTCAAGGGCAACGGCTTGGTAGCAATAAATCAGAGTATCATGCCGCGTGCTATGAGAAGCTGGATGTTTGTGATGATTTAGACTCTCTTAGTGATGGCGACATACAACTGATAACCGCTAATTGGCGCGTAATACAGAATTACCGTCGTTTCCTGCGCTTAGAAGTTCGTTATAAACCGAGAAGTCAAGCGCTATTATTACGAGATATTCGCAATCTTCACAATTTGTTGGAACGTATTGGGTTCTATAAAAAGCCATTGCGCACCAAAGAAGGGGATTTAGATTGGGAGTCGCTACTGTCGAACAAGACATTACCTGAGTTACGCGATTATGTGAAGGAAACCTACCCAAATGAGGTTAAAAAAATCTTTAAACGTCTAGACAATAGATTGAAAAGCAATCAATTTGATCTTTTCGATAAAGATGAAATTTGGTGCGACTTTCATTTATTGGTTGAGAAGCTCGGCATTCTCGGAGTTCCAGCTCTTTGGCAGAAGAGTTTACGTGAAAAGTGGGCTCTCAAACACGGGTATTAATAACCCGCATTTAGGGTGATGGTGTTGGGTCGCGGCGGCAGTATAGTGTGGCGGCTCAACATATAACAATATTATGAATATATATCAATGCTGGTTACCAGCATAACAGCAAGTTTAGCAAGCATCATAAGCATAATGTGTATGAATAATAACGCTATCTATATATGGCTATAGTATGGGGATATTGGGATTAGCTATTTTCGCCTAGACCGCGAGTTGTTGGTCTTAACTGATCGCTTTGAGTAGCTGGCACGGGTATTTGACGCTTTCTCGGTTTTTCTAATCATCTACTAAAAAATGGGGGTAGCGGTAACCCCATTAAAAATGCATTTGCGTAATTCAATTTACTATTAACAACATGGTAAATTGAAATGACAGCAGCATATATCACCAAAGATAACATTCTTGTCACAGAAGCTACAGTTGAAGCCTATAAAGCGATTGTTTTGAGCGTTCCTTTTGATAATACCGTCGATCAACGTCATAAACCTCAATATTACAGTGAAATTGCCTTATTCTTACAGCATATTATCTGTAGTGCGACGGTTAGCAAAAATACGAAGAAAAAAGCGAGGTTTAAAGGAGATAAAAAGTGGACGTACTCTGTGCCATTTTCCGCTGAACTGGGGAAAGAGAAATTCCCTATGATTTTTAAGCAAAGTCGCGATTTAGGCTTAGAACGCGGTTTAGAGTGTTTAGAACAAGCTAAAATCATTAAAATTATCCAACATAGCTATGGAACCCATAAGTGCCGAGAATTTGCTTTATCTAAAAGTGTCCTTAAAGCTTTATTTCCCGGTAAACGAAAGGATTATCTTAAACGTACAGATCGCTATACCTATTTGACGAATATTTTTGATAAACGTAAGAAACCCGAAACACTGTATGAATTGATGTTAAAAAGCTCTTATAATGTAAAGCCTCCTAAGCATAAAACATCGAAACGAGCCATCGAAAATGCCAATTTTAGACAGCGCGTTATCGGTGTGTATCAACAACTCGAAGCATTACCGATCAACCTTGATAAACTACAAGAATATTGTAATGACCATCCTACTGCGAAGAATAAGAGCTTTTATTTTAATTTTATCTCTCATTTGATGGATGTGGGCGTCAAGGTGATGAGTGAAACGCCGCTAATCGTTGAGTATCGACAAGCGTATAAAACCGCCAAAGTGGGTAGCCGTTCTTTTGAAATAGGTACAGGCTTTCAATATTTACCCAGCAAGATGAAATGGGCATGTTTAGCCAACGGGTACAATTATGATATTAAAGGGTGTCAATTGGCTATTCTAGAGCAACAGTTCAAGAAATACGGTATTAGCACCGATTCACTATCTGTATTAGAAACCGACTTTATCAAAGATACGCTAGGGGTAGATGATGCGCTCGTTAAAACTATCCGCTACGGCACTATATTTAATGCTGGAATAGTTAATTTTTCGCCTAAGGGGAATATGGTGAAAAAGCTAAAAAAGCTTTATTCCGACGATTATGTATCAGAAATGCTGAAACATTGGGAATTAGAAACAAAAGAACTTTGTAACAGTTTAAACCTGCTTCTTGACGAGTATCTAACTACAGGAAAGAAAAACGGATATGGGTTATGTGTTACAAATGCGGTAGGACATCCATTTAACACAACGTGGAGGAAGTTACATAGCGGTGAGTGGAAAAAATGGACTAAAGATAGTAAAAAGATGAAGCGAAAGTTGCTTGCCCATATGATTCAAGGACTAGAAAGCCGTGCAGTCTATGATTATGTGAGTTCACACAGCGGTGTTTGTGCATTAGAACATGATGGATTTGTGAGCTTGCATAAGCTGTCTGATGGTGATTGGAAGCACGAGTATTTGGAGATTGTGCTGAAGCATTGCTGTTAGTAAATAGCAGCGATGGAAACGATGTATCGGTATTAGCTTGTACATTGGCACAGAACTATGTTTGATCTGGAGGGTTGTTCTGTGCCAGAAACGGAAGTTGGAGTGCCAGTGACCCCCTAAAAGTTGATGGTTCGTTTTGCAGGGATACTTACACTGTATATGGAGTTTTGCGAATGCTCAGAGTGGAGGGTAGGCATAAGAGAGTGTATGATGTAAAAAAACTTCATCCTTTTTTTGATGAGAGGAAATATGTTAAATATAATAAATGGTTCTTCTGACAAGCCAGTTACATCACAAACACTTAGAGAATGGCTTTCAGAAAAAGATGAATTAGAAGGCTCCTTATATATAGGCTATCCAATTATAGGAACAGTTGATGGTGCCTATGAAATTGATGCATTGTTAGTATCTGAGAAAAATGGGATTGTTGCTTTCAATCTAATTGAAGGAAGTAATTTACCAGACAATTATGATGCTATTCAGGATGAATGTTTTAATATGCTTGAAGCAAAATTAAAACAATATAAAGAGTTGAATGCTCGAAGAACTCTACTTGTAGATATGACTATTGTCACTTTTGCCCCAGCGGTTAACAGAGAAAAACAAATTATTGATAGTGATTTTCCGATAGTTACGACCGAAGAAGGTTTACTGGAATTATTAGGAAATACAGATTGGAAACATCCCGAGCTATATAACAAGACTATATCTGTAATACAAGCAGTGTCCAAAATAAGAGTTGCAAAGAAAAGAGATTACGTCACTAAGCCTGATTCCAAAGGTGCAGTTTTAATAAAGCTGGATCAGTCTATTACAAACCTAGATAGCCAGCAGAGTAAAGCAGTTTTAGAGACGGTTAATG
This sequence comes from Providencia sp. PROV141, assembly GCF_028481645.1. NCBI lineage: Bacteria > Pseudomonadati > Pseudomonadota > Gammaproteobacteria > Enterobacterales > Morganellaceae > Providencia > Providencia sp. PROV141. The sequence continues at coordinate 43,780 of NZ_JAMPPR010000034.1, forward strand.
GAGTACAAAGAATTCGGGGGCTTGCTGGCTCAGGCAAGACTATTGTATTAGCACGTAAAATAGCCTATCTTCATGCGAAGAATAGGAATTGGAAAATTGCCGTAACCTTCAATACTCGATCATTAAAAAATCAATTCATTAAGCTTATTACTAGTTTCGTTTTTGAGCAAACATCTGAGTCTCCTGATTGGGATAGAATAAAGATTATCCATGCTTGGGGTAGCTCTAGGATGGAAGGTGTTTATTACAATGCATGTGTAGATAATAATATTGAATATTTTGATTTTGGCACTGCAAAGAATTATTCTTCTACTAATGCTTTCGGGTATGTTTGTAAGAAATTCTTAGCCGAATGTAAGGATATTAACCCTGCATATGATCTCATTCTTATTGATGAAGCACAGGATTTTTCAGTCGATTTTTTAAGACTATGCTATCACTTATTAGATGATAATAAGCGTTTGGTATATGCCTATGACGAGCTGCAAACACTTACTGAAAGTTCCATGCCTACTCCAGATATAATTTGGGGATTAGCCCCAGATGGTACACCTTTAGTGACCTTAAATAATAAAAAAGGCCAGCCTCTTAGAGATATTATTCTCGATAAATGTTACCGAAATCCAGGACCAGTACTCAGTGCAGCACATGCGTTAGGATTTGGAATATATAGAACTATTTATGATGGTCTTGATACTAAAGGTGGTCATAAATGGGAAAGAGAATTAGTCCAAATGTTTGACTATGCTCCTCTGTGGGAAGACATTGGCTATGAAGTTATTTCTGGTGAACTTACAGGCGGAAAACACGTAACTCTCAAAAGAAAAAGAGAGGCAAGCCCTGAATTTCTTGAAAACCATTCTCCAATTGATGACATCATATCTTTTACCAAATTTAATAATGATGAAGAACAAATAATTGCACTAGTTGATGCTATCGAAAAAAACATTAAGGAGGATGAACTAAAACCAGATGATATAATGGTTATACATAGCAATCCCTTAACTACTAAAACAGCAGTTGCCAATGCTAGGCGTATGCTATATGAGAGAAACATTCAATCTACTGTCGCCGGTGTGACTGGTTCACCTGATGACTTTTTTGAAGAAGATAGTGTAATGTTTACATCTATTTATCGGGCTAAGGGTAATGAGGCTGCGATGGTATATTTTATCAATGCTCAGTATTGTGCTTCTGGTTCTGGTTTAGGTACAAAGAGAAACATCATGTTCACGGCAATGACAAGGACTAAAGCATGGTTACGCGTCTTCGGTCATGGTGAAATGATGGATATTATTAATTATGAATATCAACAAGTTCAACATAATGATTATAAATTAGATTTTAACTATCCAACTGAAGCAGAAAGAAAGTTATTGCGTATTGTTAACCGTGACATGACAGCACAAGAGAAAAATAGGATTAATAAACGACAATCTCAATTGGACGAAATGGCAGCCGAATTATTATCTGGAGAAATACATAAAGAAGATATATCCCCAGACGTTTTAGATAAACTTAGAAAAGCGTTGGGACTTTAATTGGGAGCCTTATAATGCTTAATTCTAGAGATATTTATAGGGAAGTTAGAGAAATAACTACAAAAGTGATTAATTCTGCCATTACTGATAAAGAAAAGTTTCCTTACCTTAGTAATAAGGGAACCACTAAAATAATAGGAATCGAGGGGGTTGATGACTTATCAATCGCCTTAAAAAGCATGAAGTATAATGAACTTTACCATGCTGTATATCAATCTGGTTTCTTTAATTTCAGATTTATTGATGGTGGATTAATCCAAATCCTTTATGAATTTAATCATGCCGATGAACTTATTCGACATAAATTAGCATATTTTCCTTCTCCAGATTTTGAATCTTTTCAAAACGAACCTGAACTCTATATGGAAGATAATATTTATACTGATATCTTAGACCCTAGAATACTACCAGTCCCTGTAAGGTTTGATTATGATTGCAGGGATGACATATACAAAGAACTGACCCATCCCAAAAGTCATTTGACACTTGGACAATATAAGAACTGTAGAATACCAGTTTGCTCTCCAATAACTCCTTCACTGTTCTTAGAATTCATACTGAGATCCTTTTATAATACAGCATTAATAGATCAATCAAAGAATATAAATCTAAGTTTCTCTAGATTTGAGCACTGCGCAAGTCAAAAAGAAATGGATAGAATACACATTAGAATAAGACCATAAAGATTAATAATTAAAGCTATGATCATGAATTTATCATAGCTTTAATTATATGGAGCAATATATTTATTGCAATTACTGGCAAGATAATTAGCCCACCACTGTTCCATCAACCGTCTTTCATCCAAATGCTCAGATGTATGAATATAGGTAATACATTGTTTGTACGGTGTGTGATCTATGTTGCCATATAAAACAATGATGATAAAATACACTATCACCTGTTTGATCTGAGACTACCATGAAAAAGAATGAATTAATTCAAGTAATAAGACCAACTCGCACTCAACTGATTCGATCGGTAGCAACCTCCACGGCGATTGAAACAGGGCAGGAGTCTCGTCGTCTTGAAGAAGAGATGAAGGCTAAGCGTGAGAAGTTTGGACACTTGAAACTGGCGATTTAGCTTTCTTTTAAGGCTTCGTTAACCCAATATTTCATGGGTTCATAGTTAAGGTTTAACCCTGCGTGGATTGCTGCAATATACTGTTCAGGGCGTTGAGTCCAACTTTCATAGTCTAACGGCTGGAAGCCAGCTTGTACCGCCATCACATCAGCGAGTAAGCGCGATAAGCGCCCATTTCCTTCCCTAAATGGATGTATCAGAATTAATTCCACATGCACTGTTGCTATAGCTTCTATGGCTTGTTCTCGGCTCATATTGGTGCAAGGCGTGTACTTTGCTAGAAACTCTTTTTCAAATTGAGCAAGTAACTTTGCAACACGACCCGCAGGGGCAAACATAAAACCACCCTTGCTAATATTCACTGTACGTAATTGGCCTGCCCACTCGTAAACATTCCCTAGCCATTGGTGGTGCCAGCGCTGAATAAGTGATACGGTGATTTGTTCTGTTGGAAATTGTTCTTCAAAAATGGTTTGATACAGTTTTTCTAACAGGACAAGCTCAGCATCATTGATATCATCAACGTTTGAAAGCCCTAGCTTGTTAACTAGCACTTCTTCATCAGAGCCATCAGCAAATTTTCCTTCGCTGTTAAACACATCGTATTTATTCATATAAGCGTGTTCTTGTGGTGTGGGTATAAATTTTGTACGTTATAATGCTAAAAACATCAAAAAAATAATAACTACCTATAAATCAACGGATTAATTAAGTATAGGTTGAATTATAGGTTTTTCTAAAAAATTAATAAATATCGTTATATTTCAATGATAACACACCCATGCATCATTGGTGTGTGAGATTCGAAGCTTTGCTTATCAGTCATAGTATTGTCTGTTCTAACGTATTGAGTTAACTAAATTCTGTGAGTGTGTTTGATGATTATTTTCAGAGACTAAAATACCACAAATCGCAACAAATGAGAGTAGGCAAACGTGTTAGCCATGCAATTCTCTATAGTATGACGTGATTATCACAGGGGCAATGCGTGTTTGGTCATTAATTGTCTGAAATATTGTTGAGTAGAGAGTGTGTTTTTTTCATCTAGAAATAAGTAACACAAATAACGGTACATAGATATGACCGTTATTTGCGCTAAAGATGAGCGGGTTATTTAGCGGCTGTTTCCGCACGTAGCTGGCTGACTTGTTGTTCCAAATCAGGCCATGGTGACTTGTCGGTAAACGTTGTTCTTAGGTAATTTAAGAGTATTGCTATTTGCTGATCACTTAAATTATGACGAAAAGCAGGCATGCTACCGAGCCCTTCTGTTGCCTCATACTCGATTCCATTTAATACAACGCGAATGGCATTATCAGGGGTATCTGCATAAAGATTTGTATTTAAGGCTAATGCAGGCCGAACACCTGATATTTGTGCACCTTTCGTTTGAGCGTGGCATGCCATACAAGCCCCTGAATACAACCTTGCCCCTTCAGAAGAGAGTGGTTCAATTTTATCTTCCGTTTGCTGTACGATTGTTACGGCTTGCGATGTGACCTGCGGATGATCAACGTCAGAAGTCAAATAGGTTGCAATAGCTTGTCTATCTTCTTCGGTTAGTTGAGAGGTTCCTTCTCTGATAACTGGTGCCATCGGGCCTGCTGCGACACCATGGTTAGCTGAGAATCCTGTACGCAAAAACTCTGCCATATCCTGATGGCTCCAAGCAACAGGTGAGGCTTGGTCACCTCGCAGCGCTGGTGCACTCCATCCTTCAGCATCTCCACCCATCAAGTGGCTATCTCCGCCTTTTTCACCAAATAAAATATCACGTGGGGAGTGGCAAGCGCTGCAATGGCCGAGCCCTTCGGTAAGGTATGCACCTCGGTTCCATTCATCAGTTTGTGAACTGTCTGGTTCTATTGGCCCGGCGGATAAATACAGCTGATTCCATGCCCAAATTCCTTGGCGAATATTAAAGGGAAAGTTTAAAGATGTCTTTGGGGGTTGATAACGAACGGGTTTTTGGCTCATTAACCATGCATAGAGGTCATATAAATCATCATTGGAAGTATGAGTAAAAGCCGTGTAAGGGAAAGCAGGGTACAAATAATTCCCTTCACGATCAACACCATAACGCATAGCCCGTTCAAATGCCTCATATGACCAGCTACCAATCCCTGTTTCTATATCAGGTGTTATATTTGTGGTGTAAATCGTGCCGAAGGGGATTTCCATCGCAAAACCCCCGGTATTTGTCTCACCGCCAGGCCGTGTATGGCAAACGGCACAATCACCTAGTGCCGCTAATTTTTCACCACGGGCAATTTGAGCGTCAGTGAAACTTTGTGTCGAACTAGTATGTAATGGCTCAATGGCAGATTGCCAACTCAGTGCAAGCCCTCCTACCGCAACAATAACGATAGCAAGCGCACTGTAGCCAAATAGTTTTTTTGCCTTACTCATGAGCCACTCCTTGGTTCTTGGCTGCCATATCTACTGCTCGTAGAATACGTTCAGGGGTAAATGGAACTTCCCGCATACGTACACCTAATGCATCAAATAGCGCATTTGCTACCGCGGCAGCGCTTGGCACCGATGCCGATTCACCCGCTCCCATAGGGGGTTCATTGGGATATTCCATTAATTGAATGTCAATTTCAGGTAACTCATCGAAACGTAGAATAGGGTATCCGCCCCATTCAAGGGAGGTTGTGCCTGATTTATCAAAGGTGGCAAACTCTTTTAATACTCGGCTACAGGATTGAATAATGTTTCCATGGACTTGGTGTTTAACACCATCAGGGTTAACCATTTGGCCACAGTCATGGGCGACATAGACTTTTTTGATAAGCACTTGCCCTGTTCGACGATTGACGGTTAAGTCACAAACCCAAGCTGCCCATGCGGCACCAAACCCCGGAAATTTACTGTGGAAATAACGCGCCCAGGCAAACCCTCGACCACTCACAATTTCTTCGGTTATAGGGGATGGTTTTTGATGCATCGGCCCATCAACCCAATTCGCCTGTTTTTTTACGGCACTAATTAAAGCGATAGCTCGAGGATCATCTAAATATTTCAAGCGGTATGCTATAGGGTCTTGCTGTGCTAAATAAGCAACTTCATCAATCCAAGATTCATGGGCAAATACATTTGGGAGCGCTGAAACTCCACGCATCCAAGATGCCCTAACAACAGGCGCGGTATCTTTAGCAATAACACGCATATGTGGGTATTGATACTGAGGGATAGCCGTGCGGTCTCCCATCTGTTGAACATCCGGTTTATTTTCTTTTTTCCCAGTTAAAATCAACGATAAGGTAGCGGCATTATTTGATGGATAACGCGTGCTGAGTTCGTAAGCGCTGACATCATTATTTTGATCAATTCCCCCTCGAATTTTAATCAATTGTCCTGTGCCTTTTGGCTCCCAGCCCGCTTCTTGTTCTCGCATTAATTGCACTCGCACGGGGCGTCCCGTCGCTTGAGACAGTAAAACGGCATCGGCAGCTACATCATCAGCACAGTTACGCCCATAGCACCCTGATGCTTCCATGCGATGAATATGTATTTGATATAGGTCTCTATCGAGTTGTAGTGCTAAATCTTTTCGCAGGTCATGAGGGTTTTGTGTGCCTGACCAGACATCGACTTTATCGTCGCGGACATCTGCGATAGCGCAAGATGGTCCAATTGATGCGTGTAAATGGTATGGCCAAACATAGTCTGCATTTACGGTTTTATGTAAATTGGCTAAGGCGCTGTCAACACCTTCATCATCTCGCAATACCCTATCTTGGCTGGGTAATCCATCAAGAGTGTCATGAAGCTTATCGAGGGTTAAATCGGGTAATCCTTGCCATTCTTTCCACTGAATTTTTAACTGACGCATAGCGTCTATCGCTTGTTCTTCACGTTCTGCAACGACACCAACAAAGTCATTGATGCGTACAATTTTTACAATGCCTTTTAGGTGAGCAATTGAACTTTCATCAATCGAAAGCAAACTATTTCCAAGTGGTGCGCTACTGTCTGCACCTGCATAAGGGGGTCGAATAACTCTTCCATGTAACATATCAGGTACTCGCATATCATGTACCCAAGTCAACTCACCTGTTACTTTTGCACGAATATCTACGCGTTGAATCGGCTTTCCGACATAAATAGCCTCAGAAACAGGTTTTAAGGTTACGTTTTCATCTAATTTAAAATGGAGATCTTGTCCTTTTACCAATTGCGCATAACTCAAACGGCGTTCAGGTTGGGTGGTGACAAAAACATATCCATGCTCTGCTCGAACGGCTTCTATTGGCACATTTAACGCTTTTGCAGCAAGAGATGTTAGTTGCATGCGAACTTGAGCAGCAGCATGGCGTAAGGGGATAGACGTGACCTGAATGGTCGCACTGGCGATAGTCGGCCCTTGATCTGGTGTGCTTTGCGGGTCTCCGAGTATCATCGTCACTGATTCAAAAGAGACACCAATTTCATCAGCGACAATTTGTGCAAGTGAGGTACGAATTCCTGTACCTAAATCCACGTGACCATTAAATGCAGTTACCGAACCATCAGCGGCAAGAGCAATAAAACTATCGACATAATTCAGAGGAATAGCCGCATTTTTGTTTGGTATTTTTTCTGCTGCAAATGAAATAGAAGGCAACATGTTACTGACAACGATGAGCCCACCAGCTTGCAGTAAACGGCGTCGAGTGATATCTAAAATACTCATGCTTTACCACCTTGTGCGATGATCATTTTAGCTTTTTTAGCGGCTTTTAATATTTCTACATGAGTTCCACAACGGCATAAATTAAAAGCGAGTTCTTTTTTTATCTCTTCTTCACTTGCATTAGGGTTACGTTTAAACAGAGCAACCAATGTCATTATCATGCCATTCGTACAATAACCACATTGTGCTGCTTGCTCATCAATAAATCCTTGTTGCACAGGATGGAGTGTCTCGGTATCACTAATGCCTTCTAGCGTGGTAATTTTTCTATTTTCTACTGTTGATACCGGTGTTGAGCACGAGCGAACGACTTTACCATCAATAAGTACACTACAAGCGCCACACTCGCCTAAACCGCAGCCATATTTGGGGCCATTGAGCTTTAAATCATTACGTAATACGTAAAGAAGTGGTGTTGATGGAGAAATATTGCTTAATTCAATCCATCTTCCATTGATATTTAGTTGCATATATTTTCCTTTCACATTGCCAATCACAATAAATGATAATTTGATGTTATTATTTGTATGTTAACTATAACATAGGTTATTAATTTAAATTGTGACTGTATGTGCTAAGGGAAATTTTTGTTAGGTATTTAGTAAGTACTTATTAATGAAGGTTAATATTGAAAAATACTCATGATTTGCGTGAGTGTTTGAGTCAGGTGATGTGAGAGGAAAACCAGTTTATAAATTGGTTTTCTTTTAATAGAAATAAGCGGGTATTTTGAATTTGAAATTCTTATTTAATGCGAGGTGCGTTGATATATTTCACTTGAATGTATTAATGAAAATAATCATGTCGCTTCCCTTCAATAAATAAGTTATTTGAAGGGAAGCGACGAATGATTACTGCGCCGCTTTTTTCAGTTTCTCAACTTGTTCGGCGGTGACAGGTTTACCTTGTCCCCCCCATTCGGCGCGCGCCCACGATATTAAATCTGCCATTTCTTGTGGCGTTAAATCATCGGCAAAACTTGGCATCGCATACATACGTTGCCCATTCGGGAAAGTGGTGGTTGGAATACCGGTTAACACTACACTGATAAAGGTTTCAGGGCTGTCCATCGCTAAGATGGCGTTACCCTTTAACGCTGGAATGCCATTTGGCACGCCTTCTCCGGTGATACCGTGGCAGCCTGCACAGGTAGACATATACATTAAGCGGCCAGTTTCCATGATTTGACTGACATCACCCACTTCTGGTGCGTTTGCCTCTGGCAATGGAGCAGGCGGAGCTTTAGCGCCGAGTATTTTTCCTTGTTTATCCGTCATTAAATAAATCGCCATGTCATCAACATCGCTTTTTTTCATCTGACTAGTCGAAAAATGAGTTACTGTGCTCATATCTGCAAATGCAGAGCCTTGCGGGGCATTACCTGTAAGTAAAAATTGGCTCAAAGAGGCGGTATCGTACCCATGTTTGGAAAGCGCTTCGGCCGTGATATCAGGGATCGCTAAGCCGGCTTCTTCACCCCCTTGAAGTGACCGTGAAAACTCGACGCCCATCATTAAGTTACGTGGTGAGTGACAAGCACCGCAGTGCGCTAGACCTTCGACAATATATGCACCTCGGTTCCACTCGGCAGAACGTTGTGGGTCATGGGGCGCATTTTGTTTAGGGAAATTGAGCAAAGTCCAGAAGTTCATAAATGGGCGAACGGGTAGGACAAATACACCAGTATTTTCTTTGTTTGGCACATTAATTGGCGGAAGTGACATCACATAAGCATACAGGGCATCAATATCATCCGATGTCGTCATATGGGTAAATACAAACGGCATGGCAGGGTAGAGATTACCTCTTTCTTTGCCAATACCGTCTTTCAAAGCACGATGGAAATCAGCACGGGTATAGTTACCGATACCAAATTGCTTATCAGGCGTTATATTTGTGGAGTAAATGGTGCCGAAAGGGGTTCCGATAGCACGCCCACCCGCAGCCAATGGCCCTTCAGGTAATGAGTGGCAACCAAAGCAATCCCCAGCGGTTGCTAGTTCTTGTCCCCTTGGTAGTAATTTGGCGACTTCTTCTGAAGTCAGCGGTTTATCTAAATTAGGGCCGATACTGGAAGTACGAAAAGCACCAAATAGGATCGCAAGCATTAATACGATAAATAATAAGATAATAATATAAATGCTTTTACGTAGAGAGCTGGATTTAGCCATGATATTTCTCCCTAGTCGATCACGCAGCCAGGAGTGTCGAGAGCGACTTTCCTCACAGCTTCATAATAGCGTACATAACCTGTACAACGGCAAATATGCTCATTGAGAGCTTCTTCAATCGCATGTTCGAGTTGGTCTCGCTTCACTGGATTTTTCTTCAGTTTATCAAGAAATACTGTCGCACCCGTGACGAAACCGGGGGCACAATAGCCGCACTGGAATGAAAAGTTTTCAATGAAAGCTTGTTGAATTGGCGTTAATTCAACGACTTTGCCTTGTTCATCCAGTTTGGCTTGCCCTTCGATGGTAACAATATTTTTATTGTTGAAATAATGAGCGCCAAAGATACAAGTGCGGCTTTCAACCGTTGTACCATCAGGCTGAATTTCCATAATGGTACAAGCATGGCAAATGCCTTGGCCGCAACCAAAGTGAGTGCCGGTGAGGTCAAGGTATTCATGTAGAAACTCAATCATTGGCATCCCAACAGGGACATCAATAGGACCAATTTTTTGGCCGTTAATAGTCAGTGTTAGTGGCTTGCGCTCAATAATCGGAACGGCATTGTTGATTTTCATGAGAGTGCCTTTTTAATTTTATCTACCGTAATAGGGAATTCATAGAAACGCTTGCCTGTCGCATGGGTTAATGCGTTACTCGTCGCAGGTAAGATTGGGATCATCCCCAGTTCAGCCATGCCTTTTGGTGGTGAAGTTTCTGATAGTGGAGGTAAGTAATCAATGGTTTGCTGCCAAACCGCAACATCTTTTGCACGTGGCAGAACATAGCGATTAAAGTTCCATGTTCCGTTACCTGGCCCATCTTCATACAGTGGCAATTCTTCCATCAATGCGTGGCCAATACCCATGGCGGTACCCCCTTGAATTTGGCCTGAAACCAATTCAGGGACAATCATCGTACCGGGGTCCATAATCATATGATGGCGCATGACATCGACCTCCCCCGTCATGGTGTTGACGTTGAGTTCAACGAGGCAAGAAGCGGGTGTGACCGTTGTTGGATCTGCTTTTGCGCGTTGTGTTGGTGGATAATAGGCAATTTTACGTTTAATAAAATGGTAACCGCCAGTGGTCATTTGTTTTTTCAGTTCTTGTGGCGCACCCTCGCCATAACGAACGGATATTGCATCGAGAGGGAGATTCTTCAAACCCACTGTCGGGATATCGAACTCTGCGCGAGCCCACTGCCAGCTTGAATAGCCGTGAACAGCAACCCCGGTGATGAGCCCCATCTCATGGGCTCTTTTGGCTAAAATGTCAAAAGGAATGGGCTTCATTCCGCCGCCACCAATACCATCTGGCCCGACACGAATGTCTGCGAATTCAACATTTAAGCCGTTGAAAGCACCGCCACCAGGGCCTTCGCTCCAAATGCTTTTGGCCGCAGGCCATAGGGTATTTTCCAATAAGAAATGGCCAGCTTGGCGTGTACCAAACCCAATATAATAAACACCACTCGATGAACTCATGTCAGGGATCAGCGCAGGTGTCCAATAGGGATCAGTTTTGGACAGCTCGTCTTGTTTTTTCTGATCTGCCCAACTGGTTTTGAGTGGCAGTTCTGCAAATTCAGTTACCCCAAACTCAACCACATCAGGGGCTTTGCTGAGCGCTTGCCACACCATCACTTGCTGTGCGGTTGTACCACCAGTACCAATTTCTTGCATACAATGGCGCATGGTTAGCTTGCCATTGATATCAAACTCAAGAGAAAGAATCGTTGGGACACCACTAGACCCATAAACTTGCTGTACTTGCGCAAAGCCAACACCATATAGCTTACCGGGGTTTTTCGCTTCATAATCGACTTTGTTTTTCTCACGATCGACCCAAATCGGGTGTTTTTCCGCAAGATTTAGCATTTCGACATTGCGTGGGTCACCGGCTATTACACCACCTTGTGTATTTGGGTAGCCTTCTAAAATGGCATTACGGCGGCGCAGTTCAATCGGGTCTATATTGAGGTTGTGAGCGATTTCATCGACCATCAATTCAGTGACTGCCATTGATTGCAAGGAACCAAAGCCACGCATTGAGCCCGCTTCGACAGCCGGAGTGGCCATGGCAAGAGCGGTAAGGTCAGATTTAGGGAAATAATAAATAGATTGGGCACCACGTACCGCAACGTGCGATACGGCCACGGAGAGGTTCTCACGACCTCCACCATTACAGTTATAAGTGCCTTTTAATACATCAAATTTACCCGTTTTTTTATCACCAATAATGGTGACATCCATCTCAATGGAGTGACGTTTCATCCCCATTTGGAATTGTTCATAGCGGTCATTTGCTATGCGAACAGGCAAGCCATCAGCATAGAAACTGGCGACCATGGAATAGAAAGGAAAAACCGAATAGTCTTTTGAGCCATAACCGACGGTCGAACCAGTTAATAGCACAATGTTCTCGACGGAAAAATGTTTGTTATGTTTAGATAGCTCAGCCGCGGCATTGACCACACCAGCAGGAGATTGCGTTGCTGTTAAGATATGCAGCGTTTTGGTTTGTGCGTCATACCAAGTATTACAGTTATCTGGCTCCATCGCACAAGGGTCAATGGATTGTGAAAAACCATGGCGCTCAATCACAAACTTATCGGGATTCTGGCGAGCAGCTGCGATTTCTTGCTCAATTTGCCGTGCGTAATTCATCGCTTTTTCTTGTTTATCAGGGCTTTTTTCTGCCTGATGAAGGGCTTGAATAAAACCACCACCACGATCTTTACGGATCACTGGTGGAATAGAAATGGCGTGTTTGGGGTCATAAGGTGGCCAAATAGGCGTATTGCCATCGAACCCGCCTTTAATACCTGAATCTTGATAAGGGGAAAATATAGAAGGCGAAAGCGGGGTGTCGCCACCAATACGCACATATCGCGCGGCACCGTAGTTAGCGGGCGGTTTTGGCCCTGTCACCGTTCCGTATTTTACGGTATTTGTCGCAAAGCGTAACATCCGCTGCGCCGCACTGTATTTATCGAAATCATGATAAATCAAGATAGCAACCGGGTGGCCAATAATCGGCGGGGTATCCCCTAGAGGCACTAAAATATTGGTGCCATAGAAACCTTTCCCCATGCTGGTGTCTTGAGGAATATTCAAGCCATCACGGATAAGGTCTTCTTGTAAAACAACTTTATCAGGCTGTAAATTTGGACCTAACATTGAAATATCAATGCCTTCAAAGGTTTTATCTGCCTCTGTTGCTTTTAACATAAAGGCATAGCTTTGTTTTTTAGGCCAGCCAGGGATGTCTTTAGCGCGGTAATCACGAGCAAAATTTTTACGGCCAGTGACCTTTTCAACGCCATCCCAGCGAAAACGTGCTTTACCATTTTGACCAATCCAATCAGTTGATGGAGAGTCAGAATCGAGCTCCATTGCTATCGCAAAAGGGAGTTTGCCGACCATCACTGCAATGCCCGCAATAGTGCCTAATTTGATAAAATTGCGTCTAGAAATATGTCCCGACATGTTGTGCTCCCTGATTATATTTTTAGGGTTTTTATTATGAACAATGGAGATAAATAATACTTTTTAGCCATGCACTATAAGATTGTTTTATTTCGATTAAATTGGCTCACAATTCGATGACTAATATCAGATAGCTCAGTAAGTTACATAAATAGTATGGGTATCTGTAATGATATATCAAGAACGAGTAAAGGGATTTAGACAAGAAAGTGAATAATACTGTTGGAGTCATCTTAATATGACAGTATTGAATAAAATAACTGAGGTTTATTCGAATATAATTTATTTAAATGATAGTAGTTCTTATTAATGAATAATTAAATCAATATGTATTTTATTATATAAAGCATATTATTATATAGATATTAACTAGAGAACTATCTGGCTCGTTAAATATTAACAAGCCAGATAGCTCATTTTTCGTCATTATTGACGCAAAGATTTAATCTGCTCCGGGGTGACATCTGCAGGCTGTCCTCCCCATTGAACGCGAAGGAAGTTCACTAAGTCGCTAATTTGTTGGTCATTTAGCTTATTGGCAAACCCTGGCATACTTTGCATGTTTTGGTTATTAGGGAATGGTTGTTCAGGCAAACCATCTAAAATCGCATTAATTAGGTTAGTGCTATCCGCATCACGCAATGTCGAATTTCCTTTCATTGCCACCGCCACATTCGGTTTACCGCTGCCATCATAGGAGTGGCAACCTGAGCAGGTTTCTAAATAAATTTGGCGTCCTTGAGCGTTACCTTCCCCCATTCTTAATGGCGAAGTTGCTGGTGGATTATCGCCCATTAAATAGGTGGCTATAGCGCTATTATCCTCTGGGGTTAAATGTTGTGAACTCAGATAAATTACAGGGTGCATATCACTGTAGGCGGAACCTTGCGGAGCGAGCCCAGTCATGAAAAACTGCTGTAAATCTTCTTTTGTCCATCCTCGCTCTGCAAGCGCTTTTGGGGTAATATCCGGCGCCACAAAACGACCTAAAGCACCGCCTTGCATAAAGTTATCTAAATCCATTTCACCCAGTTTTCCCCTTGGCGTATGGCATTCAGCACAATGCTCTAATACGTTAACTAAATACCGACCACGTAACCATTCAGGAGAGCTACCTTGTGAGCTATCTGGGAGTGGTTTGTCATTAAAAAACAATAAATTCCAGCCAATCATGGCCATACGTTGGTTTAGTGGGAATGGCAATGAATTTTCAGGTGGCGCGACATCAACCGCTGGTTGGCTCATCAAATAACTGTAAATAGCGTCAGAATCTTCACGAGTGATCCCTTTGTAAGACGTATAAGGCATTGCTGGATAAAGATTTTTACTCGGCGGTGAAATACCTTGGGTCAGTGCTTTATAAAACTCATCTTTTGTCCAGCGACCGATACCAAAGTCGGCTGAAGGGGTTAAGTTACTGCTGTAGATAGTACCAAATGGGGTATCGAGTGGAAAACCACCGGCTAATGGCGCGCCATCAGCACTGGTGTGGCACGCAGCGCAGTCACCGGCAAGGGTGAGATAACGACCTCGCTCAATTTCCTGAGGTGTCGCTGTCACTTTTTGTACCGGACCATCTAAGGTACGGCTTTCATACCAATACAGCACCGCCCAAACGATGATAGCGATGGCTATCAACCATAAAATAATTCGTTTGATCATTTTATTGCCTCCTTGATAAGACCAGGAGTCGCTAGAACAACGTCACGTACCGCTTCATAATAGCGTACATAGCCTGTGCAGCGGCAAATATGGTTATTTAGGGCTTGCTTGATAGCATCTTCTAAGTCCGCTTCTGCAATGGGGTTTCGCTGAAGTTCTTCAATAAACACGGTAGCCGCATTCACAAACCCTGGGGTACAGTAGCCACACTGAAAACTAAAATGTTCAACAAAAGCTTGTTGAACTGGGGATAATTTTACTTCCCCGTTTTCTTCTTTGGCGGCAGCCCCTTCGATAGTTCGAATACTTTTATTATTGAAAAAATGCGCGCCAGTAATACAAGTGCGGATCTCTTCGCTGGTGCCGGAAGGGTTATCTAAGATAACGACGCAAGCATGGCAGATCCCTTGGCCACAGCCTAGACGAGAGCCCGTTAGGTCAACATATTCATGAAGGAAGTCGATCATCATGAGGCCTTCAGGCACGTCCATTGGTCCATACTGTTGGCCATTAATGGTTAAAGTGAGGGGAAGGAAATTTAGGCTCATGATATTACCTCTAAAATGTCTTTTGCGCGTACAGGCAAATGCAAGAAATGATGACCAGTTGCATCTGCAATGGCATTGACGATGGATGAAACCACCGGGATCATAACAACCTCAGCAACGCCTTTTGGCGGGTCTGTATCCGAAAGCCCTGGCAGGACTTCATTGGTTTGCTGCCAAACTGCAACGTCGCTGGCTAGAGGGAGATGATAACGGTTGAAGTTCCACGTCCCATTACCGGGACCATCTTCGTAGAGAGGTAAATATTCATGGAGGGCATGGCCGATACCCATTGCTAATCCACCTTGAATTTGCCCTGAAACCAGTTGTGGCACGATAAGATTACCGCACTCCACCACGCTATGGTGATTCAGCAATTCAACTTGTCCAGTTGCCTTATCAATGGATAGCTCACTCACGGTAGCGACTGCACTGTAGTAAGTGACTCCAGCATTATTTCTTTGTGTATCAGGGTAATAGGCTTTTTCGCGGCGGCAAACTTGGTATTCTTTATCGGCAAATCGTAGTGATAGCCCATCAATCGGTAAACGGCGAGTTTCACCCTGAATTGGGAAATCGGCTTCAGCCCATTGCCAGCGGTTAAATACGTGGCACACTGCGCCAGTTACCCCACCCATTGCAAAAGTGCGTTCAATTAAGCGCGATAAACTAAGCACCTCGAGCCCATCAGCCGTTAAGCCTTCAGCAACCCAACGTGCATCTTCACGGCGAACAACTAGAGGGGCAGCTTGTCCGCCACCAATGCCTTCTTGCCAAATTGACATGGCAGCGGGCCATAACCCATGTTCAAATATAAGGCGTGCGGCTGCGTCTGTACTATGGGTGAAATAATAGGCTGAATTACTGGCGCTTGCCGGTGAGCAGTAATTCGGCGTCCATAATGGGTTTTGCGCGAGGTGGTTTTGCTCATCTTGTGACATGGCAAACGGGTTACCTGTCGACACCATAGGTAAAATTGACCAATCTACAACCGAAAAATGAGCTTGTTCTGCAGGCTTTCCTAACCATTTAGCGCAAACCACCGATTGGGACGTGGACATGCCTGTGCCAATTTCTGCACCGCTATGGTAAATAGCAATTTTACCCTCGGGGGTGAGTTCTACACGAGCAAAGGAGGATTCTGCACCTGTCCCGAAGTCTTTTTGCACACAGGAAATCCCAGTACCGAATAGTTTGCCGCTATTTTTTGCTTCAAAGTCAGCTTTACGCTTGGTTCTGTCAGTCCACATTGGATGAGCAGCACAGTGGGTTAACACTTCATCGGCACGAATTGCACCGCCAGGGATTGCCCCTTGGGTATTTTTCATCCCGGACTTGATGATATTTTTAAGACGGAACTCAATGGGGTCGGCTTTGAGTAGTTTTGCGGCTTCTTCCATTAACATATCGGTTGCTGCCATGGCTTGTAAGGTGCCATAACCGCGGGCTGAACCTGCATCCACGGCTCGTGATGCAATACCGACCGCAGATAAATCACTACGCGGAATGTAATAGATAGCTTGTGCGCCTGTTGCGCCAACCATGACAACGGAAGGCGTAAAATTACAGCGGCCACCGCCATCACCAATAAAAGACGCTGAAAGCGCTTCAATTTTATGTGTTTTCTTATTCACCGCTAAGGTGTAATCCATATCAAAAGCATGGCGTTTGATGGTGGATTGAAATTGTTCATAGCGGTCATTAGCCAGACGAATAGGGACTCCATCACCATATAACGTTGCCATTGCACCATAATACGGGAATGGGGTATGGTCTTTAGAACCATAACCAACTGTAAAACAAGGGTGTAGGAAAATTTGTTTAATTGGGAAATGTGATTTTGCCAGCATCTCGGGTAATGATTCCGCCACTTCTTGAGGGGACTGCGTAGGAATAACCAGATGGAATGACTGTGTTTTGGCGTCGTACCAACCGTTAGCGTTATCAGGCTCTAAGGCAGCAGTATCAATCGATTGAGAAAAGTATTTTCGTTTGATCACAAGCCAGTCTTCTGGCGGGTTCTCCAGTTGTTTGGCGAGTTCATCAGCATATAGCATGCCTTGTTGATCTAATTTCCCACCTTCACGGCCTTCTGGCCAAACGGGCAAGTGTTTTTTCATGCCAATAGGGGAGATTGGCATATCTTTTAGGCTTGAGTAAATATCTGGTTCATAAGGGTTTTCATTGCCAATTCGCACGCCACGGTAGCTTCCCCATGGGTCCCGTTCCAGTGGGCCAGTAAATGCACCGTATTGGATAACATCATCACGGAATTTTAGGGTTTCTTTAGCAAAACGGAATTTAGCAAAATCATGGTAAATCAATAATGCAACGGCTTGGCCAAGGTAAGCGGGGGTTTTCCCTTCTGGAAGCAATAAATCATCGCCATAGAATTCAGGGAAAGCGACACCATCTTTTTCTAAATCGCTTGCGGTTACGATGCGATCAGGCATGAGGCCATCTTTCAGCAGATCAAGATTAAAGCCTTGGTAAATTTTATCGGCTTGCGTCACGCGAAGTAAGAATGCATGACCTTGCTGTTTTGGCCAGTGAGGGATATCGCGTGCGCGAATGTCTCTGGCAAAGACTTTCTCCCCTTGGACTTTGGCAAACCCATCAATACGAAATTTAATTTGTTTATCGACTGGATTCCAGTCAGGAGATTGAAGAATTTTCTCTTCGAATAGCACATCAAAAGCACGGCTATACAAAGGGGCTAAATAAACAGATATTCCCGCTATAACGGCACATTTTAGAAAGTGTCTGCGGGAGAGTTCGACATCGCTTTTGCTCATAATACACCCTTACACTTATTTTTATTACATCGGTATTTTTATTTTTATAGTCATATCGAAAAAATTATTTGTATCACGTTAATATTATACTTCTCTTAATAATTTTCAAATTAATGATATGTAGTTCTTGTGATCTTACTGAATATACTTTATTTATGAGATACGCAATCAGTATATCGATTTAGAATAAAAACCATGAATATTTGTATTTTGATATTAGCAGCAGGAAAAAGTGAGCGTTTTCAAAACGCTGGAGGTAAAGGCAGTAAATTAAATTTTGGGTTAGGGAAAAATACAGTATTTGAAAAAACACTAATAAATTCAATTGATAGTGGGGTTTCTGTTCATGTGGTAACCCGGCCTGAGAATGAAGGCGTCATTAATAATTGTTTACAATTTAATATTCCATACACATTGATAAATAGTAATGGGTTAGGTGATTCAATCGCATTTGGTGTTAAAAACACTTCAAATTTAGATGGGTGGATAATTCATTTAGCAGATATGCCATACATCAATAGTGAATTATTTATACGTATAGCAAATGAATTAAAACAACATACATTAGTACGGCCAGTATATAATGGTTTACCTGGGCATCCAGTGGGAATATCTGCAAAATATTATTCAGATTTAATTAAATTGTCCGGAGATGAAGGGGCAAAATCGATATTACAGGATAACTTTGTCTATAAACTAGACATAAATAATGAAAATGTTGTGAAAGATATTGATTATCCAAGTATTGATAACGAATAAGGGACGAATATGTTACGTGAAGATGTTTTTGTTATCTCCCAAGCTGTTGATTGGATAAAAGAGCAGCCAGTTTGGCTATGTACCGTGTTAAATACTTATGGTTCTTCACCGAGAAGCCCGGGTTCTTTGCTGGTTGCAAAACAGGACGGACAATATATAGGTTCGCTTTCTGGTGGATGTATTGAAGAGGATTTTATTCAGCGCATAAAAAATAATGATTATGTGAGTAGCAGCCAAGTTGTTCGCTATGGAAGAGGTGGGATTGAGACTAAAGTTAACTTACCCTGTGATGGTAGCTTAGATATTTTGATTGAATATTTACCAAATAATGAAAAATCGCTTAATTACCTTGTTGAGATCCAAAATGCGTTATTAGGTTATTCTGCCATTATCAAAAAAGTTCTATTGCCGCAGAGTGGTGAAATTCATATAGCTAATAAATCAGAAAAACCAACACAGATAGAACGCAATGACGATAAAATTCAGTTATACATTGCGGCTCCTCCTCGCTTAATCATTGCAGGTATTTCCACTGTGGGGGCTTATTGCGCTAATTTTGCATTAACATTGGGCTTTGAGGTTATTATTTGCGATCATCGAGAAGAAGAAATAGCGCGGTTTGCACCACAAATTCCACCTCAAGTTGAGGTTATTTCTTTATTTCCTGCCCGCTATTTAGAAGAGCAGGGTTGTTCTCCAAATACTGCCATTGTTTCCTTAACTCATGATCCCCGTATTGATGATTTAACACTGATGGAGTCGGTTAATACAGATGCTTTTTACATTGGTGCAATGGGGTCAGTCAGAACTAGTGCTCGCCGTCGTGAACGGCTTATAGCATCTGGTGGGATGACAGAAGAGGAAATAGAACGCATTCATGCCCCTATTGGCATTCCAATCGGTAGTAAAACACCACCAGAAATTGCTTTAGCGATAATGGCCGACATTGTTGCTTATAAAAATGGCGTGATCTCATCAGAGATTATATGTAAAACGAAAAAGTTGGTGGGTATAAGCTAAATACAATGTAATTTTATTTCTAATCGCTCACGCCATTTTAGATGGCGGAGCTAGCTACAAACAATTCAGTTAGTATATAGATGTAATAGCTTCTCCCATTTTTACCAAATATTTTGGTGCATCATACCTGTTTGTCATTATTTCAATGTAAGCTGCGGTATCCAGAGTTTCAATATGTTGTAAGGCATCATTGAGTTCATCGCAGGTTGTTACCTTTTGGCAATACCAATCATCGCACCCGAATGCTGAAGGTATTTGTGCATAATTCCATTGAGTAACATCATTGTAATAATATTCAGGCTCCTTACAAAATAGTCGTTCGATAAGGTAGCCATCGTTATTTAGAACAAAAATAATAGGTTTAAGCCCGAAGCGTGCAAATTGACTAATTTCTTGTATTGTTAATTGGTGAGCACCCTCACCAGTTATTAAAATAATACGACGAGAGGGAGATGCTAAAGCTGCCCCTAATGCAGCTGGAGTGGCCCAACCAATTGATCCCCATAAAGATTGAGAATGAAATGATGCCCCATTAGGTAAAAGTGCAAATGATAGCCCCATGGTAAATGCTCCAGTATCACCAAATATAATATCGTTAGGCTTGAGCATTTTTTCTAAACGGGGGTATAAGAATGTTTCCGTTATTTCTTGTGTTTTTGAACTTATTGGTGTGCCAAGTGATTGCGCTTTAGGGTAATTATTATGATAAAAGTAACAATCAGATGTTGATATCAATTTATCTTTTAACGATGAGATGACATCCTTCATATAAATATCATCGTAACGCTGACCATTAATAATTACGTAATTGTCCATAATATGTATTATGTTTTTTTCTTCAATATTAGAGGTGTAACAAGCAGTATTAAAATCTGACATTATAGTGCCGATATTTAAAACACAATCGCAGCTTTCTACAAATGAAGTCACTTGTGGATTGATAAAATCTCCCGTATACATTCCAATATATTGTGTATTAGTTTCATCTAAAACACTCTTATCCATATAAAAGGTTGTATAGGGGATATTAGTTTTTTCGATAATAGTTTGTAAGCTTTTTTGTAATCCTAAACGTAGAGATATTGACCCTGCTAGTAAACAGGATTGCTGGCTATTTATTAATTTATTTGAGATGAGATGGATAATGTTTTTTAGTGTTTCTGGATTGGTTTTTGGTATTAATGAAACCGTATTATGAGGTGACTTAACCACAGTTTTTACAGCATAATCAGCAGGTAGCCCAAAATAAACTGGGCGGCGCTCGTGCAAGGCACAAGCGATTAATCGTTCTGTTTCTTCAATACAATTTTCCGGGGTTATAATGGCGTGGGCGCAGACAATATGCTGGCTCATTTTATAGAAAACATCATAATCACCATCACCTAAAGTATGATGGGTAATTAGATGTTTTTTCTTTGATTGGCTTGGTGGCATTCCGACAAGGTGAAATATCGGTAACCTTTCTGCATAGGAGCCCGCTATTGCATTGAGCGCGCTTAATTCGCCAACGCCAAATGTGGTTGATAATGCAGCGACGCCTTTTATTCGAGCATAGCCATCAGCAGCATAGGCTGCATTTAGTTCGTTACAGTTACCAATCCAACGCTGTTGAGAACTAATACAAACAGCGTCATTAATAGGAAATGAATAATCACCAGGAACACCAAAAATATCTTCAATGCCTAAGTCATATAACTTCGATAAAATATATTCAATCACGGTTTCTTTCATTTAGTCTCTCCAGTTAATAATTATTTTTTCTTCACTTATAATTTTTTATTAGCTATTTATTTTTATTGGAATTGATTTGATAATAGTTAAGGAGGGTGAAAATGAAAGTCTTTATTTTATAATAATCCTAATGAAATTTATTAAACTCATTATTTAATCGGATATTATAAAATAAAATAGAAGACTAAATTGCTAGAGTAATAAAAAGCAGTCGGTCTCACTGCTTTTTTATATTTTAAATCTTACTAAATAGATATCAGTGCTGAGCCGCAATCACCATAATTTCAACAAGGACTTGCTCGCGTGCCATATTTGCTTCAACTGCTGCACGAGCTGGGCTATTTTCCACAGGCATCCAATTTTCCCATACTGCATTAAAGGCAGAGAAATCTCTCGCCATATTTTTAATCCAAATTTGAGCAGATAAAATTTGTGTTTTATTACTGTTGCTGGCTGCTAATAACGTATCAATTTTAGCTAAAATATCTTCAGTTTGCTGGGTAATATCACCTGTTAGGTCATTTGGTACTTGCCCTGATAAATAAACTATCCCTGCATATTCAACACTGTCAGCTAAGCGTGGTTTCGGGTTGTTACGTTTGATGGACATGATTACCTCGTTAATCCAGTTAAAGAAATTGGCGTTTTTTGTTCTGTAATTAATTGAGTCAATACTTCCGCGCTGCCTGCGGCAAGAGTAAACCCTAAACTACCATGTCCAATATTAAGCCATAAATTTTTATAGGTTGTTTTTCCTAATATCGGTGGGCCCTTTGGCGTTGAGGGACGTAACCCACACCAGCTTTCAGCATCGTCGATTTTAGGTAATTCAGGAAAGGTGTGTTTAATAATCTTCTTAAGAGCTTGTATTCTATTTTCACGTAAACCTTGGCTGTCATAACCAATATCGACCATTGCAGCAATGCGTAATTGATCATTAAGTTTGGCATAGACAATTTTATTGCCGTAATCAGTGACGTTAATTTTCGGAATAATATACTCAGCTTGCGGGTATTCGACACTTAGACTATATCCCTTTAATCCTAAAATAGGGACATTAATATTCAGTGTTTTTAATAACTCGCGGCTACCATTACCTGCGCAAACAATAAAATCATCAGCTTGGATAGTTCCCTGATGAGTAGCTATTCCTGTAATGCCGTTACCTTGTGTAATGAAGGATTCAACACTGTGCTGCAAACAAAGCTTAAATTGCGGTTGCATGAGTAAATATTGCAGTAGATTTTTGCAAAATAAATAACAATCTGCACTCTCATCATCAGGAGCATATATTGCCCCGACTAGTTGAGACTGTATATTCTTTAAAGAAGGCTCTAGTTCAATAATTTCAGCGGGTGTTAATACTTTTTGAAATTGTTTATCAACCGTTTCACTGGCTTTTTGAAAACTTTTATTATCGCGATGGATAATTAATTTCCCTGATTTTTCCCAAGCAAAATCGGCAATATCACCATTGTTACGCCATTTATTCATTATTTCTTGGCTTAGGAGCGATAAACGTAAAAGGTGGGTACCATTAATTTTATTGGTTTTACGGTTACAAGCTAATGTAAATTGCGCTAGCCAAGACCACTGTTGTAATGAAGGCGTTATTTTTAAATTTAAGGGGGAGTCATTTTTCCCCATCCAACGTAGGCCTTGTAAAGGAACGCCTGCATCAGCAAGAGGAGAAACATAGCGATAGCTGAGTTGCCCACCGTTAGCAAAACTGGTGTGCATACCGACATCTGTATCAGATTCAACTAATGTTACGGTTTGGCCTGCTTTAATTAATGCATAGGCGGTGCTTAAACCAATCACACCAGCTCCAATAACCACCACATGTTTAGTCATAATAATCCGTAACCCATAATAACCAAGATGTTATTATTTAACGGTGAATAAGCTAACTAAACAATTGAGTTTTCATTACCAGAGTATAACTTTTGGTTAACTACTTTATTTCTTTTTTCAAGCGTGGATGCCAAGGTATTAACATAATTCTGTGCGGCCTTAGTTAATGGTTTATCTGCGCGATGAAAAACGGATACGGCAAGGTGTAAGCCTTCCTGTAAAGGGTAAATCATTGATTCAGGTAATGTATGTTCGGCTGAAAAAATATCGGTAATACTACAACCTAAACCAGCTTGGACAAATTCTGCGGCCATATGATAGGTATGCACACTAATATTTGATTCTGCAAACTCATGACGTTTTTGTAATAGCTGAGATAAAGAATCAGAGCCAGGGTGGATCCAACGCTCCTGGTCAATATCAGTGAGGGAGACTGGTGAGTGTAATGGTAATTTGCTATCCACATAAACTAATGGGATATCTGCAATAGGTAAAACCGTAATACCGCCTTCAATTTCAAGATTAAAGCCAATACCAATATCGAGATCTTGTTGGGTTAATAACTGCAGAATATCGGTTGTATGATGTGTACCGATCGTGAGTTTGATATTAGGGTGTTTTTTAATAAATTGAGCGGTCACTTCAGGTACTAAGTTTAGCCCTAAGCTAGGTAAGCAACCAATGGCTAATTTGCCTTGCGGGTCACGTGATAAATTTTGAGCTAAAATTCTGAGCTTATCTAAATTATGATAAACTTCCTTCGCTTCTTCAAATAGCAGGTTTGCCTCAGCTGTGGGAATTAGCTTTCCTCTAATTCTCTGGAATAGTACTAAGCCAAGTTGTTGTTCCGCATGTTTTAAGGCCTTGCTGGCAGCGGGTTGTGAGATATGTAAAACCTCTGCTGCACGAGTTAGAGAACCACAGGTCATGACCGCATAAAAAATATCGAGATGCCTTAATTTCATTTTAAGAAACCTATTATTTGCCTTTACTCACAGAAACCGACTATTGGTATTAATTCGCATATTCTACCGAATTAATACAAATTAATCTGAACAACTATTCATTTTGTGCTGAAAATGGTGAAAGGAAATTAGGCGGTTTAAATTAAATAGAGAGAAAAAAGCGAAGGCCAGACTATATACTTAGGTTATAGCCTAGCCTTTATGATTGTGCACTAGGTAAAATACGTGCCGATTTCGATAAAGATTTTAATTAAGATACTATTTGAAATATCGACAATAAATGCCCCCACCATTGGCACGACTAAAAAGGCTTTATGGGAAGGACTGAATGCTTTAGTGACGGTCTGCATGTTAGCGATAGCGGTTGGTGTCGCACCCATTCCAAACCCGCAGTGCCCGGCACTAATAACAACGGCGTCATAATCTTTGCCCATCATTTTAAAGGTAACAAATGTAGCAAATAAAACCATAACCACCGTTTGTACAGCAATGATAATTAGAACAGGCCCTGCCATACTAGCGAGTTGACCGAATTTTAAGGACATTAGCGCCATTGCTAAGAATAATGACAAGGCTACACTACCTAAAACATCAACGGTAGGTTCAAAAACTTCATGTTTAAATACATGCGTTAGGACATTACGAATAATAATACCGACAAATAAGCACCAAACGAAGGTAGGTAATTGCACAATGGTATCTTTAAAAAACTCACTAATATAGCCACCTACAACAATACAGATAATTAGCATTGAGATGGTTTCAATAACATTATTGGCATTAATTTTACGTTTAACACTCGGTTGTTCGAAAGCTTCAACGATAGTTTCTTTTTCGAGTTCAGTGCTTTTAGGGATCGTAACTTTTTTCAATAAATGGCGAGCAACAGGGCCACCAATTAACCCACCGAGGACTAAGCCTAAGGTTGCACACGCCATAGCTAATTCAACAGCACCTGTCACACCATATTTATCAGCTAATATTGGTCCCCAAGCCCCTGCATTGCCGTGGCCACCCGTAAGCGTGATTGAACCAGCAATTAAACCAATAAATGGACTTTCATTAAGCATGACAGCCATTCCCATACCAACGGTATTTTGAATAGCAATTAAGATAGTCACTGCGATCGTTAATAAGACAAGTGGCTTACCACCTTTTATTAAACGCGAAAAATCTGAGCTTAATCCAATTGATGAAAAGAACGTAATCATCAAAATGCTTTGTAGTGAAGCATCAAAAGTAAATGAATACCCTGCAGTTTTATCAACAATTAATAGAATGATAGCAACAATAAAGCCGCCAACAACGGCTTCAGGGATATGGTTTTTTTGTAGAAAAGGTGTGTATTTGACAACAAACATACCAATCAACAGCGCCAAACAAGCGACTAATAAAGTGTAGCTGGCATCTAGGATCATTATTTTACCTCAAGTTAGTTTACCAGAACTTTCACTGTTGTTATTTAACATTAGCGATAAATCAAGTTACTTTGTGCAACTTTTATTTAACAATGAGTTTTGTTTGGGTATCTATAACTTTTAGTTAATCCTAGACTAAGTATTGAATGGGTGGCAGTGAAGTCTCATGTGTAAATTTTCCTAGTTAAAAATAGCGAGAGACAGCATGAACAGCAGGTTTCTGTTGAAAAGGCTCATTTAAAGATGGCTATGTAGGAAGAAAGTTGGCTTTTTCGGGAACTTATCTAAGAGAAGGTTTATGTTACCAAGTAATTATAAGAAGTGTGATGTACAACATAAAAGAAAATGGGCAGAGTAGAGTGAAGCATGAGGTAAATAACCCATTATTGGATTATGAGTGAAAATATTGTCTAGTCTATAGCTAGGACCATCCTCAGAAATCTAGGGACCGCATTGTCGTTAACGCTAAAAATATGGCCTTTCATCAATAGTAAATCGCTGATGGTTACTTTTGAATAGAATAAGTACAAATATAATCACTAAACGCTATTTGATAATTTTGTTTCAGGTTTATATTTGGTTTTTTTTACCATCTTATTGAGACTGTTTAATTTGGCTGTTATTTAATGGCTTGTTTTCATAAGTGTATTGTCATTACCTTTCTTTTTGATGGACTTAAAAGGAAAATTCACCTGAATATATCGTTAATCAATTTTTTGCTATAGTACCTAATTACAATGAGTTAGGTTTTATTTTAATTATTTAATAATGATATGGCGTGTGAGTTTAACAGAGTTTTTTAACTCTAAATTTTCTTTTTATTAGATAATTTGAATATTTTTTATGGAGTGTTTTCAATGCAAAAAACGATCCGTCAAGTCACCTATGATTTATTACGTAAGTTAGATATTACAACCATTTTTGGCAACCCAGGTTCGACAGAAGAAACATTTTTAAAAGATTTTCCAAATGATTTTCGTTATATCCAAACATTACAGGAAGCCTCTGCTGTTGCCGCCGCAGATGGTTACGCGCAGGGAATGCGTAAAGTTGCGATGGTGAATGTACATACTTCCGCAGGGTTAAGTAATGCCATGAGTAATATTTTGACTGCCTATATGAACCGAACGCCATTAATTATTACGGCGGGAAATCAAACACGAGAAATGTTATTGATGGAGCCTTGGCTAACCAACATTGAGCCTGAAACGTTGCCAAAACCCTGGGTAAAATGGAGCTACCAGCCAGTGCGCGCAGAAGATGTCCCTGCTGCTTTTATGCGAGCGTATGCAATGGCTCTGCAACCGCCCGCCGGGCCAGTATTTTTATCTATCCCATTGGATGATTGGGATAAACCCGCACTAGCACAAGAAGCTGTTGTTCGTTCTGTCCCGCAGCGCATTGGTTATGACCCAGCTCGACTACAAGAGTTTGCTTCTGCTCTATCGAATGCGAAGAATCCTGTACTTATTTATGGTTCCGCCATTGCAAGAGGGGAAGGTTGGGATATCGGCATTAAACTTGCTGAAAAATTAAATGCTCCAGTGTGGGCTGCGCCTGCATCTGAACGTCCGCCATTCCCAGAAACTCATCCTCTGTATGCAGGTGGGTTACCTTTTGCGACAAAACCGTTATCTGAAAAACTCGAAGGACATGATTTAGCCATTGTTATTGGGGCTCCTGTATTTAGGTATTACCCTTATGTTGCAGGCAGTTATATTCCTGAAGGACTGAAATTACTACACATTACAGATGACCCAATCGAAGTGGGTAGAGCTCCTATTGGAGATAGCTTGTTAAGTGATGCTGTACTCGCATTAGAAGGGTTAATTAACTTGGTTGCGCCTCGTACTGCGACAAAAAAAGTGGAAAAACAACCTCATGGAATGGCACCGTACCCAGCAGCAGCTGAACAAAGTTGCAATAGCCCAACACTGAGTGCAACACAATTATTTCGCACCTTGAGGGAAGTTTCACCAAAAGAAACCGTCTTGGTGGAAGAGTCCCCTTCAAACCTCGGTGAACTTCATCGTGAATGGCCAATCGAATTTCCTGACTCATTCTATACTTTTGCAAGTGGTTCATTAGGTTGGAATTTACCAGCAAGTGTGGGAATTGCATTAGCCGAAAGGGACAGCGGGCGCCATCGCCCAGTGATGGCAATTATTGGTGATGGCTCCATGCAGTATTCAATTCAAGGCTTATGGAGTGCTGCGCAGCAGAATTTACCTATTGTGTTTATCATTCCGAAAAATAATGAATATGGCATTTTAAAATCATTTGCAGTATTGGAGGAAACACCGGGGGTTCCGGGGCTTGATATTCCAAATTTAGATATCGTGGCTTTAGGAAAAGGATATGGTTGTGCTGCGGTGAGAGCTGAAACTATAGAAGACATTAAACAAGCCTGCGAAGAGGCATTTAAGCGTAATGGGCCAACAGTGATTGAAGTGCCTATTTTACCGTCAATTCCTCCACTAATTTAACTATGTATGGATGATTAAATAGCTCCTAATCAGGGGCTATTTTTTTATCTGTGTTTTATTCAAGGAATAGATAGAATCGTTACATTATAATTATATTAATTAAATAAGTTAGGACGCGATTTTAATGAAGACCCCTCTACAAGCAGAACAAGCTTTGGTTATTCTACAAAAATATTTTTCTGATTCATTAATTGCTGTTTATTTGCATGGTTCTTCTGTTTCGAGTGGATTACGGCCAACGAGTGATATTGATATACTTGTGGTGGTTGATACTCCTATAACGAATATATGTCGTGAACAACTTGTGCGGGATTTAATGGATATTTCTGGCTTATATCCGATTGATCCAGAAGGCCGGCGACCACTTGAAGTTGCCGTATTTTTAGCAAGTGAATTAAATTCACTGTCTTACCCTGCAAAATGCGAATTAATTTATGGGGAGTGGTTACGTACAGATTACGAGCAAGGGGTATTTGAAGGGCAAACTCAAGATCCAGAGTTCACACTCATGTTAGCCCAAGCGTCACAAGACGCGGTAAGTTTATGGTACCAAGAGATTTACCACTTACCGATTATTGGCTTGCACGATATTCACTGCGCTATGTTAGATTCACTCCCTAACCTAGAGTTATCCCTAGAAGGTGATGAGCGCAATGTTTTACTGACATTGGCACGGATGTGGTACACCATGGAAACAGGGCTATTTACTTCAAAGGGGGAGGCTGCTATTTGGGCAGCTGAATTAATGCCAGTGGAATTGGCATCAATCCTAGTGGTAGCAAAAAACGCCTATTTAATAGGGAGTTCTGTTGATTGGGAAAATCAGTTGATGAGTGTCACGCAATGTGCAAATTATTTAGCTGAACGTATTCGTATTTATTCTTAGGTACCTTAAATCAACGTGTCTTTTGATGCTTTCTGAATACCAATCAAATGACGTTTGCTTGATGTTTAATGAATCAAAAAGTAAATGGCTTATACTGCCTCACTGTTTTATTAATGATGGAATAAAAATGACTAAGAAATCGATAAACCCAGCTTCTATCTTTAATTCTTTGCAGTATGGCTTTAGCCAAGCTATAGAAATAACGGGAACCCGACAATTATTTTTATCGGGGCAGGTTGGCGTAAATGCCGCAGAAGAAACTGTTGCTGGGGGTATATACGAACAAACCGTACAATCATTAATCAATATTGAACATGTATTGCATGCGGCTGGTGGCGATTTATCTCAGGTAGCTATGCTACGTATTTACATCAAAGAGGGCTTTAATAGCCATGAGGAACAAGCTGACATTGCGAAAGCATTAAAAGAAAAGTTTCCAAACAATCCACCAGCCTCATCTTGGGTTATTGTTTCAGGGCTTTCTTTGCCGGAATGGTTAATAGAAATAGAAGCTCATGCAGTTTTAAACTAAATTTATTAGAATAGAAAAGCCGACAGTGGAAAAATCGGCTTTTCTGGCACTAATGGTCTAGTGTTTCACTAGTGTTGAGAAATAATAAACAAGAGGTACCGCAAGGATCCACAAGCTAATTGGAATTTCTCTCCACTTGCCAGCAACGGCTTTAATTAAGATGTAGAATAACAACCCACCGGCGATACCCGTACCAAAGCTATTAGCGATTAGCGTAATCATCACCATCATTAATACGGGTAAGCCATCGGTAAAATTGCCTAAGTCTACTTTTCGTAAACCGCTGAACATATTTAGTCCAATTAAAATTAGAGCAGGAGCCGTGGCTTGTGCTGGGATCATTAATGCAATAGGTGTAAATAGCAGCATTAATAAAAACATAAAGGCTGCAGCAAGAGCTGTCATACCAGTTTTACCCCCAGCCTCTGCCGCGGCTGAAGACTCAATAAGTGCAGTTGCTGCAGGAATACCAACCCATGGTCCTAATGCTGCAGCAATTGAGTCAACGATAAAGGGACGGTTAATATTTGGCATATTACCTTCTTTATCTAATAAACCCGCTTCTCCGCCAACTGCTAATGTTGTCCCCATAGTTGAGAAAAACTCAGCAGCAAAAAAGACAAATAAGAAAGGGAGAAACGCGATATTTAATGCGCCAATCAAGTCTACATGCCCTAATACAGGGGCCACAGAGTGTGGAATACCAATAAAGCTGTCAGGTAATTTTGTGACGCCAAAAGGAATACCTAAGAGGGTTGCAAATAAAATTGCCCATAAAATTCCACCTGGTATTTTGCGAGCTTGTAGTGCAATCGCAACGAAAAAGCCAGCAAGTGCAACTAATGCACCGGGGGAAAGGAAATCACCAAGCATTAATGCATTTGTTTTTGGGTTAGCGAGCACTAATCCTGCATTTCGAAAGCCTAATACGGCAACGAAAAGGCCAATTGATGCAGTTAATCCGAGTTTAATTGATTGTGGGACAGAGCGTGTAACAACTTCACGCAAACCAAATTTAGTTAATAGGAAAAATAAGATCCCTGACCAACACGCGATGCCGAGCCCGATTTGCCAGTCAATACCTTCACTGCCTGCAAGCGTAATACCGACAAGGACAGAGCCTCCAATACCAGGGCCTACAATAAAGGGTAAATTAGCATAGAACGCCATTAATAAACTGGCAATGACGAAGACAATAATTGTTCCGGTGGTTGCAGCTCCTTTATCCATTCCTCCAACGGCAAGTAAACCGGGGATCACCACAAGCAGGTAAGCTGCGGCTAAAAAACCGGTCACTCCAGCTAAACACTCTGTTTTTACTGAACTGCCGCGCTCACGTAAAGCAAAGCGCCTTTCCAGCCAACTCCCTGATGTTGGCGTATTTATTGAATTGTCAGCCATTAATTGGCTCTCCTATCATTATTATTAATTTTCTAAGCGCGCTTAGCAGTATGGATGACAGCATCAACGATTTGACGCGTTGTTCCATCCGTTAATCCTAAATCGGTTAAATGTGGGCCTGCATTGCAAGCAAGACAGGTTCCTTCAATAGCCTTAAAGACTCGATAAGGTGGCTCCCAATCAGCGATTTCACTGCTTAATTCACGCAATTGGCGAAATTGAGCAGCCAGCTCAGTTGCGGGTAAATCAGATAGCATACCGGCTATTGGCATAGCGACATGAGCTAAAACTTGACCATTTTGTACTAGTGCCATACCTCCACCACTCTCGATTAATAAATTAGCGGCAATGGCCATATCATCAGGGTTACGACCAAGGACAACGAGGTTATGTGAATCATGTGAATAGCTAGTCGCAATGGCTCCGCGTAATTCCCCCCAGCCCTCAAGTAAGGCTATCTGAGGTAAAGCATCGTGACGGCCGTGACGGTGTTGAACTCGGATAAGGCTGAAATTATTCGGCACTTGTACCACGCTATTTTTGATTTGTACGTCAATCTCGCCCCATTGGGTAAAGCGTGCTCCACGAATATGACGTAAACGCGCACTACCATCATTGATTCCATCAATTTTTAATGTGCAATCATTTGGGGTGATTGGCGAGAGTTGCATGGTATCTCGTGGTGGTAAAATATCATTATGTGCGCTTAATGCATTGATAAGTTGGTTATTTTCTGCAATTTTTTGGCCTGATACATACACGGCTTGTGCTTTCAACGTTTCCAATGAATCGAAGATGACTAAATTTGCTTTTCTCCCAGCAGCAATCAGGCCAAGGTCATGGCGTTGCAAGCGTATTGCAGCGTTAAATGTAGCAAAGCGCAGTACGTCCGTTGCTGGCATTCCATGTTCAATTAACAGGTTTAGTAACGCAATAATGCCACCTTTTTCAATTAATATGTCGGGCGGCACGTCATCCGTGCATACTGTAATTTGTGATGACAAATGCGGTAAAGATTTTAATGCGGCAACAATATCGGGAAGGAGATAAGGATGAGAGCCACGAATTTGTAATGTAAGGCCCGCACGTAGCTTTTCAAGGGCATCTTCAGCTGAGGTTAATTCGTGATCAGAGGTGACGCCGGCAGCCAGATAAGCTTGCAGATCAGCTCCTTTTAAACCTCTTGCATGGCCTTCTATAAGCTTACCTGATGTAATTCCTGCATTTAGAATTTCTTCCATTCTGTCACTGCCATGGAGCACACCAAACATATCCATGACTTCGGCCACACCACGAACTTCCGGCCAACTCAGCATGGTTGACATTTCTTTCCCAGCAAAGTCCGCTCCAGACATTTCTAAGCCAGGTGTTGATGGCACTGACGAAGGGGCTGCAACCATGACATCTAACGGTAAATTTCGGCTAGAATCAATAGCATAACGTACACCTTCTAGGCCTAATACATTGGCAAGCTCATGGGGATCCCAAAATACAGCCGTTGTTCCTTGAGCGAGAACTATTTCGGCATAACGTACAGGGGGTAAGTGTGAGCTTTCTAAATGGACATGAGTGTCTATTAAGCCGGGTGAAATGAAATAGCCTGATAAATCATGGGCTTCAGTTGCATCAGTACGGGTTCCAGTAGGATGTACGCTAGCAATTAGGTTGCCGGTAATCCCAATATCTGCAAGGCGAACTTCACCGGTTACCATATCAACAATATTGGCATTAGCGAGTAGAAGGTCAAAAGGCTTTTCGCCTTTAGCAGATTGAATGACGTGACGCCTATTTTGTTCTGTTATGCACATAAAGATACCATTCTTACAATTTATGATTGTTACTTTATGAGCAACGCAAACGTTTGCCAAGATGATAAAATTTATCATGTGATAAGAAATGGTTATAATGAATCGAAATATTGGCTAATCCAATAAAAGTAAAAGAACATTATTATGATAGAACCTTGGCAGAGGCTGCCTGCACTTACGCTCAAACAGCTACAGTATTTTGTGACGTTAGCGAAACTTCGTCATTTTACCGAGACCGCTAATCGTCTAGCGGTAAGTCAACCTGCTTTGAGTAGTGCTTTGCGGCAAATAGAAACGGTTATCGGAGGAAAGCTAATTAATCGCACAGCTTCATCCGTAACATTAACGGAGCTAGGTGCTGCAATTTTGCCACATGCACAGCAAATACTGAGTGTTTCTCATCGCGCATTTAGTGAAATTCAAAAAATAATCGCGGAAGGAGGGGACGGAACATTACGTATTGGCTTAGTTCCTTCCGTAAGTTCTCTGTTATTTCCTGCGGTGCCTGAACTATTAAATCAATATTTTCCGAGGCTTAATATTGAATTTTATGACCAAACGAATGACGCTTTAATTAATAAACTTATCAACCATGAAATTGATTTCGGTATTGGTGTGTTAGATAGTTCAGTACCTCAGAATTTAGCTATTTTTCCACTACAAGATGACCCTTTTGTGGCTGTTATCCATCATGATGACGCTGTAGCGGATAATAGATTTCATTTGCCATGGAAGCTACTCAATAACCGTGATGTTGCTGTATTTTCGAAAGGTAATATTCAACGCTTGGTCGCTGCGACAGTGGAAAGTCACCGTTTAAAATTAAAGATTCGCTATCAAGTGGATTACATTGAAACGCTATATGGCTTAGTTCGCTCAAAACTGGCGATTGCGATTTTACCACAGCTTTATACTGTACATTTACGTGATCCAGAATTGAAAGTTTTGCAATTACAACAGCCCGAGTTAACTCGTACAGTAGCTTTAATTCGCAATAGCCAACAAACGACGCCGTTAATGGATGAGGTTTTTCAGGTATTGTTAAAAGTATTGCGTGATAATAACGCATGAGTTATATCCATTAAATTGGTAACTACCGCATTTATCG
The DNA here is from genome assembly GCF_028481645.1 of Providencia sp. PROV141. Lineage (NCBI taxonomy): Bacteria > Pseudomonadati > Pseudomonadota > Gammaproteobacteria > Enterobacterales > Morganellaceae > Providencia > Providencia sp. PROV141. The sequence continues at coordinate 77,719 of NZ_JAMPPR010000034.1, forward strand.
TAAAGTTATTTTATTCGAATAACTGAATAATGGTTTCTAATATCGAAAATAATATATTAAAGAGCGCCATACAATAGATCTAATTTTTAGTTAATAAGTTGATTTTAAAAATTTTTGGAATAACATTATGAATACTATACTAAAATATAGCTGTTTTATAGCTGCAACTATATTACTTTCCGCTTGTGACGATATGGAACTTTTAAGTGGTAAAGGTAAGTTTTATTATAGTAATCCAAGTGCAAACACTATTACGTTTAAGCTGGATGGCAAAGGTTATGATGTTTTACCGGATGATAAAGGTGTTGTTTTACTTTCTAGTGGACCACACCAGTTAGTTAGTGATGAAGGTGACGTGACGGATTTTTTTGTTTTTGAAAATAACTCTGGCGGGATTATTAACCCAAATCATTTTGTTTACTACACCTTGTCTGAAGTTTATGCTGTTGATGGTAAAGAAGATAGGTTTAAACCTACTAGCTATCCCATTACAATTAATGGGCACGAACTTGCGCTACCTGCCCGTAGTTCTAACGCAACGCTTATTGATGCAAATATATTTAGGTGTAGCTACCCAGTAGGCGAAAGTTTTCCTGACTCAATCACACTCTATGATGATAAGTTAGATGGAAATATTAAATCTAAATGCTTTGATAAACATGAATTAATTGCCTATTTAGATAGTGAATATGGGCAAAATTTGTTGCCGGATCCTGCTAATCATGAAGCCGCGGATTCTATCAATATGGTATTTATATATGAAGTTCCAACTGTTACTTTTGATAATACGGATGTGCAGATAAAAGCCGAAAAATTAATTCAGTTAGTTACACGATTAAAAAATACTGATGATGTTGATATTCATAAAGAATTAAACCAAGAATTTCACCATGCTATCACTGAGTTAGTACATGAACAGGCTAGAAGCGCTTCATCAAACTCTGTTGCAGAAAATATAAAATATAATAATTTTATTCAAGAAATTAATGTAGTAAGAGAAAATGGTATTTGGTTAAAACAGTAATTGTTTAAGGGGATATACTATTTATTTACTTACTCAGGAAAATTATTATCAAGTAATAGTTTTGAAATTAATTAAGAAAATGCTTATTAAGTATACAGAGTAATCTTATTTTAAATAATTGGCGAAAAAGCGAGATTGGTGTGGTTATATTTATATTAACCACACCAAGGAACTCGGCGATGAATTTATCCATACAATCCGTTTTCACCGTCATATCAGCTGCATTTTTGTTTTTATTTTCCTCTATAGCTAGTAGTACTACTATTATTGATACTAAAAAAGACCCCGATGTTTTAGATTTAGTGTTTATTCTTGATAAAAGCGGTTCAATGTCAGGATTCGAAACCGATACAATCGGTGGATATAATAGTGTATTAACTGAAAATAAAGGGAAAAAAACAAAAACCTACATTACAACTATTTTATTTAATGACAAAACAAGTTTACTTCATAATAGAGAACCCATTGAAAAGGTTTCTAATCTAACACTTGATGATTATCCCGTTGGTGGTTATACCGCATTATTAGATGCGATAGGAGACGGTATTGAAAAAATGCAAGAAAATAGAAAGGTTACAAAAAATAATAATGTTCTTTTTGTGATAATTACAGATGGACAAGAAAATAGTAGCCGTAAATATTCTCAAGCGAAAATTAAAGCCATGATTAAGTCTGCAGAAACAGAAGATAAATGGGATTTTATTTTCTTGGGAGCCAATATTGATGCTATTTCTGAAGCAGAAAATATTGGAATTAAAAGTTCAAATGCGACTGGTTATGTCCAAGATGGGACTGGATACGATAAGGCTTATCGTGCAGTAAATAAAGCGGTGGAAGCGAAGCAAATGTCTGCGCCAATATCAGAGGATTGGAAACAAGAAGTCGAAGCGGATGTGAAGGAACGAAAAAAATAATAATATGTTCAAATCTAGGCAGTATTTTATTATTTAAAATGCCTAATAGTTGATGATAGAGTTGCAAGTAAAGCCCCTATAGCAAGGATACAAGGGTAATAGGGGCTTTTATTCATATCATTATTTAGTTTGTTTTAAGGCTGTAAACATTTTTTCGGCTAGTATGTCATGTGCCGACTCAATTCCAGGTAATACAAAGTAGTACCCACCACCAAAGGGCTTGATATAACGTTCAAGCGGTTCACCATTAAGGCGCTTTTGAGTATCGATAAAGCCTGTCTTTAAATTTTGTTGAAAAGAGACGAAAACCAACCCCATATCGAGTGTTCCTGTTTCGGTTAACCCGAGTGAATAGCTGTAGCTCCTTCGCCTTAATTTTGCAGTATAACGTTCAGGATTGCGGGGTTCTGCACGGCGCATATGGGAATCAAATAAAATACGGTCGCCATGAGGGTCTTGGCCAAACTCAGGATCATCATGCTCATTTTTCATGCCGATGGGTGCTCCTGAATCTTTATGGCGACCAAAATCATTTTCTTGATCTTCTAATGGCGTTCTATCCCAAAATTCTAAATTAAAGCGAATGAGACGTACTGCTTGGTATGTCCCTCCATCACACCAAGATGGCTCTTGACTGCCTTTTGTTATCCAAATTAATTCGTTCATCAATAAATTGTCATCAGCAGGTGCATTTCCCGTTCCATCCTTAAAACCAAAAAGATTGATAGGAGTGGAATGGCTATCAATGTCTCGTGCAGGTAAGAAGCCGTCTATTTTCCAGAGGGGAAAGCTGTATGGAGAAATATGACGCAAAATGTCACGTAATGCATAGATAACGCTTTCTTGGCTATTCGCGCATATTTGCAGAAGAAGATCGCCACCACACCATTTCTGTTCTAACCGATCGTTGGGGAAACTGGTCATTTCACTAAGATATTTAGGTTTGATTTTATTTAAGCCGAACCGGTTATCAAACAGAGAGTTACCTAAAGCAACGGTGATGGTTAGTGAGTCGGGTTGTTGTTGCGCTCCCAGAATACCAGATTCTGCGGGAGGCATTTTATCATTATTGATTGGAGGCGCTTTTTGGGGTTGGGTTAAATCAGCGATACGCTGGGTTAGTAGTGTAAAAACAGTCTGTAATTCTTCGATGGAATTTGCCGTCATATTAAATGCGATGAAGGAGGCATTTTTGGGTTCAGGCGTCAAAACACCGGCTTGGTGTGGCCCAAGATAATTGATTGCTTTGTCATAAGTGAGTTGGCAATCGGCGATTTTGTCTTGTGCTTTTAATGCTGGGGCGGCTAAAACTGCGCTACTAATTGCGAGCATTTTTAGGGCATTACGCCGAGACATTCCGTTGGTTTGAAATATATTTCTCAGTTTAGCTTGCATAAATGTATGCCTTAATATTTATAGTAAACATCGACATCGAGCTCAGCACGTAATTTTGCTAAGGTTTCGGCTTGCTGAGTGAATAATGAATAAAGCGCCATTTTGTCTTTGAGTTGTAATTGGCTATAAGGTTGATATGTCGTATTTGATAGTTGATATGACTGCATTATTTGATTAATCAGTTGGTCATTTTTCTGTATTTTTTCAAGGGTCTCTGGCTTGATAAAAGGCTTAATAATTTCAATTATTTTTTGTGACCCTTTCAAATTAGCAGCAATATCAGTTAAATCAGACAAACTGTAGATATTTTCTTTACCGCCCAATTTCGTTTCTAAGATCATTTCAATAAAATCAGCTGAGGCTTGCACGAGCTTAGGTATTTCAATGGTTTCAGTTGCTACCCGTTTATACAAATCACGCCCTTTAAGTAATAATTCTTGGTTTGCCGTTAAGGCAAGTTCAGTATTTTTTTGCATAAATAATTGGTATTCAACAAGATGAAACCCCGTAAAGCGGTAATCAGTTTCTTTATCAAGGAAATAATCGGCCCTTGGATTAATTGTTCTATCCGTATTACCAAATAAAATAATAATCGGGCGTACTGTTTCATAATGTTGGTGAGCCTGAATATACGCGGTTTGGGCTTGCTCTAGCTTTCCTTGTTGTAAACTTTGTTGTAACAATTCCAATTGCGTCACCATTTCTGCCAATTCAGCAGTGGCAAAGGCTAAATAGGTTTGGATGGCATGTTGATATTTTTCAGGAGTGGGAATATCCCCTTTAGCGATAATGATGTTATCCCCTGTTTGTACAGGGGATCTCAGTGCTTTACCTTGAACCAAGCTAGGTAGTGCCATACTGAGTATTAAGCTAATAGAGACCCATTTGATGCTATGCCTCAGTGAGCTAGACATTTTTTTTGCTCCGAGTAAACAATGGGATCACAATAGCCCAATAAAGGATAAAGGTAATAACACTGAGCCAAATAGGCTGTGAACGATAAGCAAAGAAAGAAGAGATAAAATTACCAGCAATACCTGAATCATCGAGAAATGCAGTTGTATCCCAAGCGGGATAAATTAAAAACTCAGGGATAGCAAAATCATATTCAATCAGTAAGTTCGCACTTTCTTCTACCCCTTTAAGTAGGAGAGATAACGCGAGGAATAATAGGATAACGCCGGTAACTTTAAAGAAGATAGACCAAGAAATTAAGCGATTTGTTAATAAGAAAGCATAGAGTGTAAGACCTGCAATCGCCATTCCACCACCGACTTCGATAAAGAAAGTTGATGCATTAGACGCGGTTAACGACATAATAAAGCTAGATAAAAAGACGACGATTTCGCTTCCTTCACGGGCAATGGCAATAGCAATAATTAATGCTGCTCCCCACCAATTATGGTGAGCAGCATTATGGCTTATTCCTGATTCAATTTCTGATTTCATTGAGCTGCCATGTTTGTTCATCCAATACACCATTTGGACAATCAGAATACAAGCGAGTAACTCCATAAAAATCATAAACAGTGATTGCCCCGTATCATCAAGGACATTAAATACGCCATAGATGAGAAGAGCGAGTAGGATGGAGGTAATAACCCCAATAGCGACGCCAGCCCAGAGGTATTTCATACCATTGTGTGCGTCAGGGTGTCGTTTAATCCACGCATAAATAATACCAATGACAAGTAACGCTTCAAAACTTTCACGCCACACAACAAATAGAACCTGTCCCATGCTAAATCCTTTTATTTCGCAATGATCTCGCCTTTGGGGTGAGAAAGATGGAAGTCATCAAAAAAAGTATATGTGCCAGGTTTCAATGGCGCGATAACAACAACAGAGCTTGCACCTGGGGCTAAAACTTTTTCTTTTCTTAATTGAATACTTTCAAATTCTGCGGGCTCAGTGCCTGTGTTGGTAATTTTAATGCGGATAATCGTTTTTGCAGGAACTTCAAGAACACGCGGGATAAGATCACCATTTTTCATTTCTAATTCGACAGTATATTTTTCTGCAGCAAATGAAGGTAGGGGAATTATTGTACAAGTGATAACCAGTAAAAAGCTCAGTAATGTTTTCATTTTGGCTTGGTTTATCCTTTTATAACGACAAACAAAAAAGGGCTTATGCAAGAAAATTTCCTTGGTTAAGCCCTTAACTAATTTAGGTTAAAAAATTAGTAACTACCTTTACGGCCAACACCTGCGTAGTCAAAATCCCAAGAAACTTCGAAAGGTTGGAACCAAGGGGCCACACCCGTTTCTTTATCAATATGACGGCCAAAGGCAACATCTTTATTGTGTGATGGCGGGTAAATTTTATAGGTGACACGGTATTTACCATTGCCATCTAATTTGATGTTTTCACCATAATGAGGGCCATCACTTGCCACCATAGGCATAAATGTGCCTGTTTGAGTTTGTGGTTTATCACCAAGTTTAGTGACTGAATATTCAATGGTTAGGTAAGGGATCCAATCGCCTTCTGCAAAGCCATTTGGGTTATCTTCAACAGCGTGAATATCTGCTTCTAAGTGGACATCTGCTTTATCTGCAGCTAAGTGAGACATCGCATGATGGCCTTCTTCGGTATCCATTGTAATTGGTTGTAGGTAAACACCTTGGATTTCCATTCCGTTTTTGATCACAGGGTGACCGAGAGGGTACTCTTGAGCTAATGCTGAGATTGAAAACAACGCGAGACCTGAAACAGCAGCTTTATAGGCGAGTTTCATTATTTTAGTCCTTACCATAAGTGATATAGAGCTGTAATGATAATCATTACTATTACTAAAAAACAAGAGGTAATTTACGATAAGTAAATTACTAGTCGCTAAAAATGTTTGTTTTTATATAAAAATCTAAGTGTTAGAAAAAGTTATTATTCTTTAAAAAATAACTTGCTAATAGTGTGTTCTATTAGGCAGTTTATTATTGTCTACATGATATATTTTGAAGGTGTGAATTTTATTGCGAAAGAACACTTCATTCATTTTGTTGAAAATAAAGGTATAGCCATGCAACGACGTTATCTTGATTGCTCTGCTTCAGAAATTGTAAAACTCAATAAAAAGAGCCTATTAGAATCAATTAAAGCAAGTGAAGGGCGAATTTTGGTTTCTGAAACCATAGGCACAATTCAACCCGTATTAATGACGGTGACAAATGCTGAATTAGCCGCAAGCCAAGGTGCAGACATTTTATTATTGAATGTTTTTGATGTTAATCAACCGATTATGCAAGGCCTACCCGAAGGGGTTGAACCTGAGGAAATCATTCGCACACTTAAGCGTTTAACGGGACGAGCAATCGGTGTGAATTTAGAGCCTGTACCTGAGGGCTTTAATAATCCGACACAAGATGCGCAATGGAAAATGTCAGAAGGGCGATTAGCAACAGTCAAAAATGCCCTTAAATTAAAAGAAATGGGTGCGGATATTATTGTTCTAACGGGGAACCCTGGCAATGGAGTAACTAATCAGGAAATTAACCAGAGCCTTAAAGAGCTTAAAGCTGTTGTGGGTGAAGATATTGTGCTTATTACGGGAAAAATGCACGCTGCTGGTGTTTTAAATGCTTCGGCAGAGCAACTCATCACGGAAGATGATATTCGTACCTTTATTAACAATGGTGCGGATATTATTTTGCTCCCTGCTCCGGGAACGGTACCTGGGATTTCATTAGAATTTGTGCAAAAAATGGTAGGTTATTGCCATTCCCAAGGCGTGATGACAATGACGGCGATTGGCACTTCTCAAGAAGGTGCAGATTTACAAACTATTCGGCAAATTGCATTAATGTGCAAAATGACCGGGACAGATTTACACCATATTGGTGATTCAGGTTATAACGGAATCGCATTACCTGAGAATATTTTAAATTATAGTATTGTTATCCGTGGTGTTCGTCACACCTATTCACGTATTGCTCGTTCGGTTAATCGCTGATTGACATTCTTAGGTGATTTTTACAAAAATGGTTTGTAGAAATCGCCTAATTAACACAAATTTTTTCTATTATTCTCGCGTTAAATACAGATTATTTTCGATAAAAATTTATACAATTCCCTCAATTCTTCAGGTAAAATTTCGCCCATTTTTCTAAAACAATATTTATAACACAAAAAAAGAAGTGAGTTATGTCGCAAAATACTAATCCGGTGCCAAAAATTGGCTTCGTCTCTCTCGGCTGCCCGAAAAACCTAGTTGATTCAGAACGTATTTTAACTGAGTTGCGCACTGATGGTTACCAAGTCGTTCCTAGCTATGATAATGCAGACTTAGTCATTGTGAATACGTGTGGGTTTATCGATAGCGCGGTGCAGGAATCACTAGAAGCGATTGGGGAAGCTCTGAATGAAAATGGCAAAGTAATTGTCACAGGGTGCCTTGGCGCGAAAGAGAACCAAATTCGTGAAGTACATCCAAAAGTTTTAGAAATCACTGGCCCACATAGCTATGAGCAGGTACTTAACCATGTGCACCACTATGTTCCAAAACCTGAACATGATCCTTTCTTGAGTTTAGTTCCAGAACAAGGGGTAAAACTAACTCCAAAACATTACGCTTATTTAAAGATTTCCGAAGGATGCAATCATCGTTGTACTTTTTGCATTATTCCTTCTATGCGAGGGGATTTAGATAGCCGCCCAATTGGGGATGTGTTAAATGAAGCTAAGCGTTTAGTCGCTTCAGGGGTAAAAGAGTTACTGGTTATTTCACAAGATACCTCTGCATATGGTGTTGATGTTAAAAATAAAACGGGTTTTTGGGATGGGCAGCCTGTAAAAACTAGCATGGTGGGGTTATGTGAACAACTTGCTTCACTGGGCGTATGGGTACGTTTACATTATGTGTATCCTTATCCGCATGTTGATGATGTCATCCCTTTGATGGCAGAAGGTAAAGTTTTACCTTACCTAGATATTCCGCTGCAGCATGCAAGTCCCAAAATTTTAAAGTTAATGAAACGCCCTGGCGCTGTAGAAAGAACACTTGAGCGAATTAAACGTTGGCGTGAAATTTGCCCTGAACTCACCTTACGTTCAACATTTATTGTGGGGTTTCCTGGTGAGACAGAAGACGATTTTCAAATGCTACTCGATTTCTTATCGGAAGCTAAGTTAGACCGAGTAGGCTGCTTTAAGTATAGCCCTGTCGAGGGGGCGAAAGCGAATGAGCTGGCGGATCAAGTCCCTGAGGAAATTAAAGAAGATCGTTATCATCGTTTTATGCAATTACAACAACAAATCTCTACACAGCGTTTACAAGATAAAATTGGTAAAGAAATTTTAGTCATTATTGATGAAGTTGATGATGAGGGTGCTGTTGGCCGTAGCATGGCAGACGCACCAGAAATTGATGGTATGGTTTATCTTAATGGTGAATTTGGTGTTAACGCAGGGGATATAGTGAAAGTATTCGTTGAGCATGCAGATGAATATGACCTGTGGGGAAATATTGTCACTTCTTAAGTGAATCAGAGCGTTTTAAACGTGTAAATGGCTAACTTAGGTAAATTAAGTTAGCCATTTTGTTTTTTACCATATTGATTTACTGCTTTTAATTGTGAAAAATTGATGTGGATCAATTGGTTTAAATCTATCAATTAATAACTTGATCTAGAATATAATAATTAAATGGAAAATTGACATAATCAGATAACTCTTATCGAAGAATAAGGATAACTATGTCGATTCATTTAATATTTCCAACTACAACACCTGTAAAAGAAAGTATTTATAATTCAGATGATTATAAATATATTGTAGAGCTTACTTATACAACTATTGAAGGCGGATTAGCCTCATTACATGATAATAATATTCGAAGCTCTCTGATTAGCTCTGATGGAAAAACACTTTGGCTTAGTCATGAGTTGGGTGGCAATTTTGAGATAGCAACCTTATTATCTGATAATTTAACTTATGGAGCACAGGCTAAGTTGTATGCCGCGCCAATCGAATTACATGGGATTTTTTATTATCTAGCTCCAGTGTATTCACATGCTGGAGAGCCAGTTCTAGTTGTTGCTTTATCTTCAACTCAGAAGAACTGCAATATTTTGTTTGCACTTACGCAGGCTTTAGCAAGGGAAGCGAGTGGGAAGTTGAAGTTTCACTATTATAAACAAGAAATTTTTAGGGAAAATAAGGTAGAGCAACGACTCGCTAACTTGGATATTCATTCAGTTGAGAAAGCTTTGATTATTGAAGTGGCGCAGGCTTGTGAAGGTAAAATTCAAAAAATGCATAAAGTCCTTAATATGGGACGGACAACGTTATGGCGCAAACTAAAGCAGTATGAAATTAACATTAAAGACTACAAATAGCTTCTCTCGTATGCTTTGGGCCGCAAAAAAAAGCGCTTTCGCATGTTTTTGTGGGCAACAACAAAAAAGCATAAAAACAGCGAAGCGCGAAAAATTTACCAACATTTTGAACGACAGTCGATAGATAAATAAAGCGTAATCTATCTGCTTGTGTCGTTACTTGATGTATCGAGAAAAGAAAATGAAAACGATGCTCATTATGCTTGAGTTAGGTAAGTTGGTATGTCGTTTATAGCCCTATTTTTTTAGATTTGTGATGGATAAATATCGATGAGAAAGCGCATTGTCTTACTAAAAAATGGTGTGATAACTGCACTATTATTTTAAATGATATTTCAGTAACACAAAAAAGTATTATTTTATTTTGCAAGTATTAGTAGTTATTATTACGAGTGGAATTATCAATTCACTTAGGTTTCTTTAGTCTGTGATAGAGTAGAGCTATTGTTTATCACTTATAAAAACAAGTTATTATTTCAAAATTGACAGAATTTTTATCTATATTTATCTAAATTATAGTGTCTTTGGCATTTTTTAGGTAATTAGTTTCTGATGGCTTAGAATCAAACCACCAGAAATAATAACGCTATAACAAGATGAGCATATCATATAAATTAAATATATTTAGGATAGGTATTAATATATTCGTATTCTTGAATAAGTTGTGGTAGTGATTTAATACCTAGTTTCGTATAAATGTTAGAGCGATGAACTTCTACAGTTCTTGGTGATAGTGACAGTTTTTCAGCGGTTTCTTTACTAGTATTACCTTCTAATATCATATCCATAATCTCTCGTTCTCTAACCGAAAGACGGTTAAATTTATCAGAGAGGTAGGTATATTTCTTATACTTTTCATGCATATTTAAAAATAATTCTGTTGCGTTGCTGATGGAGTTTAGAATTTCAATGTCCTTGAAAGGAAAAGGGAAAAAATCAAAAGCTCCAGCTTTAAAACTCTCACGGCACAAACTGATAGAAGGCTCTTCAGCAAGCACAATGAATGGAACAATACCAAATGAATTATTTATATTGTTTAATCGACTAATACGATTTTCATCATTGTTTAAGAATAATAAAATACATTCTTTTACATTACCCTCACTAGGGTAAGTATAATTACTCATAAACACTTCTTCGTTATTATAAAATCTAAAGATAAAACCAAAAGATTCCATCATTAGTTTCAGTTTATTCTTAAAGACATTATCACTTTCTACGATTACGTGAATGGTGTTATTCATCACCATACTCCTGTTGAACTGATTTGATATTCATACGAATCTGATTAAATACGTAGATAAATAAAGTGAAATTATAATTTCACAATAATGTTTTCTACTGATCGTTGTTCTTTTTATTAGTGTATTACTGACCTTAATTTATATTAAAAACATCATCTAGTTAAATTTAATATAAAAATAGAAACAATAGTTAAAGTTTGTGTCATTGGGTAATATTCGATTAATGACGTGTAACATGTTAGGTGAACTTACTTATTAAATGTGTTTTTTAACATAAAGTAATAGATAGAAATATTGTTAAAGCTAATCAATAATATCTTAAATCATTAGTCATAAAAAGTCTTAGATGTACACTTTATGCTGTTTTCTTAGGTGATAGTACTTAACTTGTGAATTGACGAAGATTAAGTGCTTTTTATATTTAACATGCTAAAATTTATTCTTACCTAGGTTTGATGAGTGAATATACTTAATGGCTTCTTTAAAAGACGTAGCTCGGCTTGCAAATGTTTCATTGATGACAGTATCACGGGCAATTAATAGCCCTGAATTACTCAAGCCTGAAACCTTGAAACAGGTCCAACAAGCTATTGAGTCACTCAATTATGTTCCTGATTTTTCTGCACGTAAGATTAGAGGAAAAAGTTCTAGGGTTTCGACAGTTGGCGTTTTGGCTCTTGATACAGCAACAACTCCGTTTTCTGTGGAAATCATTCTTTCAATAGAGCAAACCGCGAGGCAATTCGGCTGGAGTAGCTTTGTTGTTAATATTACCTCCAGTGAAGATAGTGAAAGAGCTGTCCGACAATTATTATCCCAGCGGCCAGATGGTATTATTTATACTACGATGGGGCTTCGAGAAGTGACTATTCCTGAAGGATTACATAATAATCGTTTGGTTCTTGCTAATTGCATAGATAAAAAAGGGCAGTTTCCAGCTTATGTACCGGATGACTTTAATGGTCAATTGAATGCAGTTAATCGCTTAATAGAGAAAGGGTATCGGAATCCTCTTTGTCTTTATATCCCGCAAGAGACACTTGCTGGAAAAACGCGCCGTGAAGCGGTGGAATCTGCATGGGCAACGGCTAATTTACCGCTAGCATCGCTTCAGCAATACCATTTAGAGCTAGGTGATGAACACTATTTAGATGTTATAGCTTTAATTAATAGTCATTTTAAGAATAAAAAACCGGATTTTGATGTCATTATTTGTGGAAATGACCGTATTGCATTTTTAGCTTACCAAGTACTGCTTAGTCGTGGTTTACGTATCCCACAAGATATCGCAGTACTTGGCTACGATAATATGATAGGTGTCGGAGAGCTATTTTACCCGCCATTAAGTACGGTTGTGTTACCGCACTATCAGTTAGGTCAACAAGCCGCTTTGCACATCATAAAAGAACGGCAGCAAAATAGTGTTGAATATGTTGCTTGCGACTTGTTAGAACGTAATTCTTTTTAGTTTCGCCGAGAAAGCAAATCGAATGGACAGTTATTCAATCGCTTTCTTGAGTTCCCAATAAATCGCTTTTTCTAGTTTAGCCTGGTGATTTATTGCAAATAATCTTAAATCTCGTTCACTTTGGTGTGGGTAGATACGGCAACTAAAATTGAGTTCACCATCATTAATAAATACTTCCAAGCTAGAGTGGTCGATAAAAGCATTTATTTTAAGTTGATGACCTTGGGGTATCGGAGCACAACGATTATCACTAATTGTATATTCAGGGTAATGACGCATTAAGGTTAATTGCTGATTTTGGTTATCAACATAGAACTGCACGCCGTATCCAATCCAAAAGCCAAATTTTTCAGCCGGGCTTTGCTGTAAATCCCAAATAAGTTCTATTTCACAACTTGTCGCATTTTCATTCAACACTATGGTGCTGTTTTTGGCTAACATTGTTGCGGAAAAATGGCTTGCAGACTGGCGTAATGATTTCAATTCCTCTATAGGTTTAGAGATAATTTTACCTTGTTCATTCAGTGTTAGCTCTCTAGGTAAAGTAAAACACCCTGACCACCCATGTTTTTGTGTGGGCATATGACTTTCCCACATATCCATCCAAGCGATAGCGATACGACGACCGTCTTTAGCTAAAAAGGTTTGAGGTGCATAAAAGTCTTGGCCAAAATCAAGCTCAGTAAATGAATGTGAAATTTGATAAGGTAAATTAGGCGACCAATTACCAACCAAATAGCCATTTTGAAATAAATTTCGATATTGATAATTTTTTGCTTTTTTTCCTTGAGGAGAAAAGAGGGCAATAAATTTTTCGCCTAATGGAAAGAAATCAGGGCATTCCCACATATAAATATCATCGTCGTCAGTTTTTGCTAGGATTTGATAATTTTGATCCCAATTTAATAAGTCAGTAGAGTTGAATAAGAGGATTTGCCCTTGATCTTGAGAGTCTCTTGCACCAACCACCATCCACCATTTGCCATCTTGTTGCCAAACTTTAGGATCTCTAAAGTGCATATAGCCATCAGGGGAAGGAAGTACAACACCTTTCTTTTCGAAATGAATACCATCTTCACTGATTGCAACACACTGTGATTGGATGATTTGGCTGTCATCACCTGGATTTGCTAACCAGATATGGCCTGTGTAAAACAAATACAATTTGTTATCGTAACTAATTGCGGAGCCTGAGAAACAACCATCTCGGTCATAATCTTCACTTGGTGCTAACGCAATGGGTTGATGTTGCCAATGGACCATATCAGTGCTTGTTGCATGACCCCAATGCATGGGGCCCCAAATCGCACTAAATGGATGATGTTGATAAAATGCGTGGTATTGTCCTTGATGATAGATCAAACCATTTGGGTCATTCATCCAGCCTACATAAGGGGCAAGGTGGTATTGTGGATAGAACTGCAAGCTCATGCTTTCCCTTGCTGTTTTGATGGTTTCGTTGGCTAATTCAAGTTGTTTTTTCATTATGGCTTCCTGAACATTTTTCGATCGCGATAACAAAATGAGCGCATGAAATTCAATAATAGGTGCGTTTATTTGCTGGCTTCTTTATACTCAATGTTAACGTTAACAGTTTGCGTTTACTAGTTTTATTTTTATGAGTTGGTAATGTGTAATTTATGAATAGGAATAAAGGTTAAAAATATAAAATTCGCAAAGGAGATATAATGAAAGTTTGGGCATTAGGGGATGCAGTCATTGATTTAATTCCTCTTCAAAACATGCAATATGAAGCTTGTGCTGGTGGTGCGCCTGTGAATGTCGCCGCTGGGGTTGCACGCTTAGGGCAAAACAGTGGTTTTATTGGACGAGTCGGTGAAGAAGCTTTCGGGCATTTCATGCAAAAAACCTTATTTGATATAGGGGTTGATACTAGTGCGATGGAATTTGATGAAAAGTACAAAACAAGTACTGTTCTCGTCTCGTTGCATGAAAACGGAGAACGTGAGTTTTCTTTTTTAGTTTCTCCATCGGCTGACCAATTTTTAACGACAAATAACTTACCGCAATTTGGTAATGATATTTTGCATTTTTGCTCATTAGCTCTAGTGCATCATCAATGTAGAGCATCTCTATCGACAGCTATCGAACAACTAAAACTCGCTGGTGGATTACTGAGTTTTGATATTAATATTCGTCCTCAAATGTGGTCTGATCCCGATGAAATGCATCAAGTTGTTGATAATTTTGCAAAACGAGCGGATATTTTAAAACTTTCTGATGATGAGCTGCTGTGGTTAACGCAAGAAAGTCGTTTTGAAAATGCAATCGCCAAATTGCAAAGCTATCCTGCCCAATTAAAAATTGTTACTCAAGGGGCTAAAGGTTGTCAGGTGTTCACTTCTTCGGTTCAAATGGCCGTAAGTGCTTATTTAGTAGAAAGTATTGATACCACAGGGGCTGGTGATGCATTTATGGCGGGGTTGTTGGCGGCCATTTCACAATATGGGCTAGTCAACGAAAAAGAGGGGCTGATGAAGGTCATTTCGCAAGCTACTGCTTGTGGTGCATTGGCGACAACCAAAAAAGGTGCTATTGCCGCAGCGCCAACACAAGAGGAATTATGTGTATTTATGCAGCAGCAACCACCATTACATCAGCGTGATGTTTTTTGATGAAGATATATGCAGCGAGTAAATAAAAGGTAGCGATATAGTTACCTTTTATTTTAAGAATACTTGATATAATTCAACCTATATTATGATGTTGATAAGTTTTATTTTTTGCATTTTGGCGTATGATAAGTAGCTAATATTATTTAATCAGATTTTATTGTGGATAAATTATGTTGCTTCGCTCGGGAGTAGCTCTTGCTATTTTTTCCTATATCTTATGGGGAATCACACCATTATTTTACCGTTTACTTCCCGGAGCGGAACCTTTAGAGCTACTTGCAGAACGTCTTATTTGGTCTGTGCCTATACTTTTTTTTGTTCGCTTGATTATTAAAAATAAATCTTTATGGCGCGAGGTATGGTCTGATAAACGGTCGATAATTCTGTGTTTATTTAGCTCGTTGGTTATGGCGATATCTTGGACAACATTTACCTACGCATTAACTCACGGACAGGTGTTAGCCGCGAGTCTTGGGTACTTTATTAACCCATTATTCTCTATTCTACTTGGTGTTTTATTCCTTCGTGAACGGCTTGTTTTTGCAGAAAAAATGGCTGTTATTTTTATTTGTGCGGGGGTCGGTTACCAAATTTGGCAGTATGGCGAATTACCTATTTTAGCGTTAGTCATGGGGAGTGCTTTTGCGGTATATGGATTAATCCGTAAATTTATTCGATTTGATGTGATTACGTCTTTATTTCTAGAAGCGCTTTGGTTGCTGCCTATTGCAATAGCAATCTCTTGGTGGTTAGCTTCTAATGGTTTAAGTGCCGTGGCCCAAGGGGATTGGCAAATAAAAGTTCTTTATATGTTAGCGGCTCCAGTCACGATCATTCCTTTGCTCTTTTTTACCGCGGCAATTAAACGAACGTCATTAACAGTGATCGGTTTAGCACAATATATAGAACCAACAATTCAATTCTTATTAGCCGTATTTTTATTTAATGAGCTATTTGATTGGGTCAAAGGCATTAGTTTTTCACTTATTTGGATTGGTTTAATGTTTTGTGTGTTAGCTATCATGCGCAAACAGTATATTAAATTTTCTCATAAAGAACCCTTTATTACAGGGCGTGACAAAACACCATTAAATTAAATAATTAATCATATTATCAACAAATTATAAATTTTTTGTCTTATGGTATTTTTTTCCTTGATAGTAAAGGCAAACGATTGCGTATATAATTGGCAGCAACTTTTTGTCAGTAAGGTTATCAATCATGAATCAATTAGGTACTGCGCTGTGTAAATCAGCAACAAAAGTGATGTTATTAGGTGCTGGAGAGTTAGGCAAAGAAGTTGCGATTGAATGTCAACGCTTGGGCATCGAAGTTATTGCGGTTGATCGCTATGATAATGCGCCAGCGATGCATGTTGCACACCGCAGTTATACAATAAACATGCTTGATGGCGAAGCGATGAAGCGAATAGTTTCAATTGAAAAACCCGATATTATTGTGCCTGAAATTGAAGCGATTGCGACACAGGTATTAATGGAACTGGAACAACAAGGACAAAAAGTAGTTCCATCTGCGAAAGCGATTGTTCTTACTATGGATAGAGAAGGGATCCGTCGTTTAGCTGCAGAAGAGTTGAAGTTGCCAACATCAGAGTACCAATTTGTAGACAGCAAATCCGATTTTATCGCAGTAGCAGAAAAAATCGGTTTTCCTTGTATTGTTAAGCCTGTGATGAGTTCGTCAGGGAAGGGGCAAAGTGTGATCCGTTCTCGAGACGAATTAAATCAAGCTTGGGATTACTCACAGCAAGGTGGTCGAGCAGGTCAAGGCCGTGTAATTGTTGAAAAAATGGTTAATTTTGATTTTGAAATCACATTGTTAACGGTTAATGCGGTGGATGGCATTCACTTTTGTGCGCCAGTAGGGCACCGACAAGAAAAAGGGGATTATCGCGAGTCTTGGCAGCCACAGTACATGAGTGAAGTGGCGTTGAAAAAAGCGCAAGATGTTGCTGAGAAAATTGTTACCTCTTTGGGGGGCTACGGAATATTTGGTGTTGAATTATTTGTGTGTGGTGACGATATCATTTTTAATGAAGTTTCGCCTCGTCCCCATGATACAGGCATGGTGACGCTGATTTCACAGAGTTTATCTGAATTTGCCTTACATGTTCGCGCATTTCTTGGCTTCCCAATCGGTGTGATTCGTCAATATGGGCCGAGTGCTTCAGCGGTTATTTTACCCAATTTACAAAGCCAAAATGTGATCTTTTCAAATATTGGCGCAGCGTTGGGGGCTGATACGCAATTACGGTTATTTGGTAAACCTGAAATTGCAGGAACTCGCCGGTTAGGTGTTGCTTTGGCTATTGCAGATTCGATTGAAAGTGCATTAAAAATGGCGAAAAAAACCGCGAATACAGTGCATGTTTCTGGCTGACTTCAATGATATTAGCGCTCAATGACTTTAAGTGACTGAGCGCTAACAGAGTAAATCAATGACGATGATTTACTCTAAGAAAAACGATACATCAATGCTACCGCGATAACTACCTGCTCTAACACTACCATTGTGGCATAGGTTGAAGTATAAGTTCTTTTTCAAATTAGTCGTTGTGATATCCCCTAATTTGACTCGCTCATAGTATCTGATACCATCCGGGTTACCATTGCGGCAGATGTCAGATGAAGGCACGGTTTGGGAAGCCACAATATATGGCCGTTCGGTAGTTTCAGATGAGCTACCCGAGACTAAATCCAACGCCATCCCAGCTAAATTAGTGCCTGCCGTGGTACCTGTACTATTTTGCCCATATAATTGTTGGTTTGCTGATAACACCATCAGCAATTTACCCGTAGTTACACAGTTAATACTCATACTGGCAGGGCGTGTTTCCAGTAATGTATTTTGTTTATAGCCCGCTAGCTGGGTACTAAAGATAATATTAGTACTTGTGATCGGGGTGACAGTACAAGAATCCAATGCTTCAATACTGAGTGTGCTGTCGGCCAGTAACTGAGTATCCGCATGAGCGAAACCCATATAGGAGTAAATTGAACCTTGACCAAATATGAGTTGTTCATCGGTTGATAATCGATAACGTCCTTTAACTACCGCTGTGGGCCCACCTGACTGAGAACTGGCAAACGCTGAAA
The DNA here is from genome assembly GCF_028481645.1 of Providencia sp. PROV141. NCBI lineage: Bacteria > Pseudomonadati > Pseudomonadota > Gammaproteobacteria > Enterobacterales > Morganellaceae > Providencia > Providencia sp. PROV141. The sequence goes on from NZ_JAMPPR010000034.1 coordinate 95,851, forward strand.
AGCTCGTAATATCGGCGCGAATATACCCCGTAGGAGTCCCCAACGCTTGAAAGTAATTATTAATTGGTGTAGAGCTGTATTCCAATCCCCAAGCTAAATCCCCACTGGATTTTAAATTTCCCGCAATTTGTCGTGATTGTTTTAAGGTGGCCGTTTTGATAACAGACTCATAGCTTGAGTTTTTATAAGAAGTCGATACCGTACCATTGAGTAATAAAACGATAATTCGGCTACTATCATTCTCATTAATTAAGCGAATACCTGGCGCACCTTCATATTTTGGGAAATTAGATAGGATCGTATTATTTCTCATAGTAGAAAATTTAAGATAGGTATCGTACTTAGGTAACATGGGGTAGTTAACATTGGGATCACTTAATGGATAGGTGAATGGGCTTAGATACCGTGCATGAGTATTCAAATAAGCACTACGGTTCGCGGGATATAACTCCCCTAAATAACCCGTTTGACCCGCTCTAACTGTTAATTTATCCCCAGCAGCTGAAGCTGTAAATGCACCGCCCAATAATAATGCACAAGAAAGACTTGAGCATAAGTAACGGAAAAAAATAGAAGAATGGTACTTTTTCATAGTTATGCCTTTTATAAAACGGAATTGAGTAATCTTATGGCGACAATTACTGGCACTGTGTATTTAAA
>NZ_JAMPPR010000035.1:0-13162 GCF_028481645.1 Providencia sp. PROV141
TGGATTATTTTTCAACCGAAATACATTTAGTTAATTTAGTAGCACAATATTATTGGTTGAAAAGAAATTAATATTATTTCTCTGTTTCCATCTTTGTTAAAATTATTTGGTATCTTTAAATAATCAAATATCAAAAAACGACATAACTGTTTAATTATGAATAGGCTATTCAACTCATTTATGAGCAAATTTAATTATTTTTTTTGTTATTCTATTTATTATTTTTTAATTAGCGCAATAGTGATTAATCGGCGTAATAACCAATCGTTAAGGTTGCTGAAAAATCACCGTCATCTGGGTCACAATCTGTTTTAGCACAACGTAATTTAGCATTGATCATTTTTGTTTCACTCGTGCTTTTCATGTTATCCCATATGATTGAAGCTACATCAGGTTTGGCTAGTGCGGTTTGGTTGGCACTAATAACACGTGTTCCATCTAATAATTGAACACCTATCACCCCATTAGGGTCATCATTAAAGAAATTATTGCTGCCCGCTAACGTATTTCCAGATGCTAGATAAACAATCGCTGTTGTTTGATCCGTGCTGGTGCAATTTTTTAAACCAATCGAAAAATTTTTTGACACTGTATCATTCTTAATTTCACTGATTGTCGTCACACCGGATGAATTGCCTAATATAATTTCATTAGGAACATCAATTTCACAGGTTTTCGCTAAAAATAAAACAGAAAACTCGTATTGAATCTGATAGTTATCTGCGGCCATTGCTGGGTAATACATGAACACCATTAGAAGAGTCAGTAATCGCTGTTTTATTTTTTTCATGACCATCAATCCTGATAATATTCAAAAGTAACAGCGGCATTCGCATTGCCCGGTTTAACATTATTTTCGCGCTTCACTAAGCTGACTCGGTAATTAACGACAACGGAATCACTCGTTGTAGAAGGAAACGTTGAAACTCCGCCATCGCTGACGGCTTGGCAGTTCTGATTATTGTTATCACAAGACTCAAGTAAAAAACCCGTTTTAGTTGTGTCTGCTAAACCAAAGAAAACACCGTTATTAAACTGAGTAGATGCTGCTGATTTTGATTTTACTTTAATTTTTTTATCGCTATTAGCAGGGAAATTTTTGCATACAATGGTGTAAGAAAAATTTTCACTTTGTATAGGTTTATTAATTGGGTTGCTATCGACCTCAGAGGCAATTAATGTACCATTTTGGCTAAAATCGATGTATTTATCTAATTCACTATTATCATCAAATTCACAAGTTCCTTTAATGATCTTGGTTTTGAACTGGATTTGTCCATTTTGCGCAACCAATTGACTGGAGAAAAAAACCATTCCCAGTACCAATAAGGTTTTACTCAATAGTCCCATGATATTCATTATATCCTCCAAGATCGTTGATAACGGCCCATTTCACTGCTCCCGTTTTCAATTGGGCTGTATAATTCATGTCAGTGAATGGTGCAATTACATTATTTTGTTTATTTAACTTAATTGCTTTGTTATTAACGAATAAACCAGCTAAATTAATATAATAAGGTGAATTATTGATTAGCTTAATGCCATTAGCATTTTGAGTTATTTTAATACTCTTAAATGCATCCTCTTGAATCATTGTCAAATTAGCAGGGCGATAAAAAATCTTAATTACACTTTCTAGTCCAACTTTAACGCCATCCGCTTTATTTGATTCAGGAACATTTCTGGAATGAAAGTAATACATACTTTCGCGATCTTTCGGAAACTTATGTGAGATTGCTTTAATTTTAATAATATTGCGTTGTTTCGGTGCTAATTTAAAAATAGAAGGTGTAATGACAAATAATCCTTCAGAAGGTATTTTGCTATCTAATTGTTGTGTAATAAAACTTGCCACTAAATACGATTTATTGTCTTCATTACGAGCTGTAATAGCAGCAGAATTAGTTGCTTCTTCAATAATAATACGGGTTTGACTTAAACCGACACCCGCTTGAGCAACAAATGAAAATGTTAATAAGATAAAAAATAGAGATTTTAATTTTAGCATTTTATTTTCTCTTATATAGCAGGCAGTAATTAATTACTGCCTGCCTTACTAGCTAAACTAACGGACGACTTTTATTAGTCGTAAGCAACACTGAAGGTTACTGGTACGTTTAAGTTTTGAGCGACAGCATCAGTCGTTGTTGCATAAAGACCTGCAACCATTGGAATGATGTAGTCATTTTGACCAGTAACTTTCAGGTCTGCAATTTCAGTTGCAGTGTTAGGGTTGATAGCCGTTTTTGCTTTACCAGCCGCTAACTTAACACCGATTTGTGATGCTTGAGCATCAGCAAACATATCTGAGTGACCAGTTAATGCTTCACCCGTAGCTAAGATAGAAACAGAAGTTGCATTTGCAGCTTCGTTATTGCCACCTGCGTCACCGTTATAAACTTTAGTACAGTTATTTAAAACTAAGTTAAAGTTTGCTTCTGATAATGCTTTAGCAGTATCAATTTTTTCGTTTGAGTGAGTTCCTAAGCTGATTAAATCTTTAGAAGCGCTAATATCACAAGTTGCAGCAACTAAACGAGCATTAAAGTTAACTGTTGCATCTTGAGCGGCAAAAGCTTGAGAAGAAAGAGTTGCAACAGTGAATGCGCCAATCAGAGCAAGTTTATTGAATTTCATAATCATCATTCCTAAGTATGTGAGAAAATATTAATTTAATTTTTTAAATTAATAGATATTTAAAGTTTTATATTTCAGATTAAGTTTTTATTCTATTAATACAGATTAAAAAAATCCAAACATCATTATTTAAATACCCATTAATAAACAATTTATTCATATTGGCTATTTAATAAATAATTGACTTTTTCGTAAAAACTTAATTTTAAAATGTCTTAGTATTTATTTGGTAAACACTCGTTCACCGGAGTGCGTGGATAATATTAATTATACTCCAATAAGTTGTCAAACAAGCGAAAAATGCATCATTATGTTTTTTGAATAGGTTTCAAATTATTATTTCCAATTGATTTCATGCGGTTACACAAACAATGGTCAAACCAACTAATACCCTACGCATTTTTTTAGATTAAAAAACCAGAAATCATGCAAAAATAGAGTTAATACAGTTGAAAACACTTAAATTAATATCTATACATAATTTGTCGCTAAATTTAACACGCTAGATGAGTAGAAAGGGAAAGTGTTACTAACAACTACGAGGTGTAATAAAAACACCAATTAGTTAGATATTATTAACACTTAAATTAATATTTATTATTTTTTACTCCATAGCTATAGTTGCTCTAAATAATACCTTACTCAATTCATAAGAATATTCTGATGCATTCTATTTGTAATATTAAATTTATGCGTTCTATATAATTGCTGCGTACTCATTTCCTATCCGATTCTAAAAGATAATAGCGCTCAACAAAGAAACACTTTCTCAATCAGAACATCACGATAATAAAGAGGAGAGGTAAGAAAGCCTCATCCTCGTTGGTATCGTGAAATTCTAAAAGAAAGGAGTAGAAGAAAGAATAACATGATAAACAAGCAAATTGCGCTTCCCTTGAGCGCTATTTGCCTTACAAAAAATCACTTAAATTTGAGTTGCTTCACAGCCTCATCAATATCAATTTCATCTTCTGAAAATGTTAAAGCGGTTCCATGTAATGTGCTAATTTCTAACTTTTTCAAGGAGCGCATTTGGTCCGGTTTATCTGATTTAGGTTTAATACTATTCATCAAGGCACCAATTGATAACACTGTATTTTCTTTATCAATACGTGTATCAGCAGGCACTTCCACCGAATAAACTCGATAAGATTTTATGGATGTAATCTTAATGCGCTCACCTGCAATATAAATATATTTGCTTTCAGGTATGACTTTGACCGCAAATGCAGACAACCCTTTATTATTTGTCGTCGGTTCGAAAGTAACTACGGCATTTTTTTTAATCAACTCAGGGTTGGCAACTTTAACCACATGAAAATAACGGTTATCGCCATTCTCATCTTTGATAAATCCAAAACCTTTATCTTCGAACCATGTTGTGATCGTTCCATTCATCGCCATTACCGCCTAATTAATCTTTTATTGACTCAGTTTTTACAACGCGCAGTATAGAGCACAATGCGTGTGCAGACTACGGCTTTACTTTTAGTCTGAGTGATAAATTTACGCGATGCAAGCGGCAAGTATTCGCCTGCATACTAAAAATTAGTTATTATCAACAGCTATTTTTTGTTGGAAAGGCTAATGACTGAAATCATCGACACCTTTATTGCGCCGCCCTGCCACGGTAAGATAGAAATTATCTATCAGGATGAGCATCTTGCCCTTATTAATAAGCCAAGTGGCTTACTCAGCCTTTCAGGAAAAAACCCACAAAATTTAGATTCAGTCCATCACCGATTAGTACAAATCTTCCCTGAATGTACTCTTGTTCACCGTCTCGATTTTGGTACATCAGGATTGATGGTGATTGCGCGTAATAAAGCAGTGAATGCCGCTCTGAGCCAGCAATTTAGCCAACGAACGGTAATTAAAATATATCAAGCTCTACTTTGTGGTCACTTAACTGATGATGAGGGTATCATTGATGCTGCAATAGCAAGAGACCCAGCACTGTTTCCTCGCATGTCTCTTTGCGAAATTAATGGCAAACCTGCCCGCTCCCACTATCACGTGATTGAACGCCTGTATCACCCTTTAGATAGTGGCACATTACTTCCAGTAACTCGAGTCCAATTAGTTCCAGAAACGGGTCGAACGCATCAGCTTCGTATTCATTGCCAACAATTAGGCCACCCTATATTAGGCTGTGACTTATATGGGGGCCAAATACCAGAGCATGCATCTCGGCTCATGTTGCACGCCAGCGAACTACATTTTGTTCATCCCATTAGCCAAGAAAGAGTGAATACTCGCTGTGCTAGCCCGTTTTAACGCCCAAGCAACCACTGTCTCATTTTATGGCTGGCAAAATAAATTGCCCAGCCCTGTAAATGCACATCACTAGCAGTACTTCAATTCAAGTTATAACGAGTATTACCACATTAAGTCATCAGGAATTTTAAAATCTGCGTATGGGTCGTCTTCATCCAGCTCTTCTTGGCTCAATGCATTATTTAATACAATGCTATCCGCATCCCTTTGCATAATTTTATCCGCTACACTTGCAGGGATAATCACATACTCATTGTTATCGCTATTCTCAATCGCTAAACGAGCAATCGCCAGACGGCCGCTGATCAACTGTGTTTGTGTTATTTTATCTACAACAACTTGCTTGATCACATTGTTATCTGTGAAATTGAAGCTAATATCTCCCTTTGAAATATCAACTTTATTCATTTCAATAAGTTGTTTAACTTGTGCTTTAAACTCTTTGGATTGCACCATTTGTTTATGCTGTTCGCTCAGTTGTTTATCACGCTCAAGCTGCGCTTTTTTATTCTCTTCTACGGCTTCCCTTGCTTCACGCGCTTGAACGCGTGATTTTTTAGCTGTTCTTTGCACTTTTGCCATTTTCTTGCTGGTGACTAATCCTGCTTTTAACATTTGCTCTTGTAAGGTGAGTTTTGCCATCTTCGCCTCTAAATCTATCAGATAATTATGTGATTATACCTGTAGCCGCTGAGACCTGATAGGCTTTGAGCTTCATTGATAGAGAAATTATGTGATGTTATTTAAGAAAATATGCTAACGAGGATAATTCAAAATTCGGCGTGTTTAACTTATTTTATCTAAAATGTCTTTATAAAAAACCATCAATATATTGTGCTTTTTTATAAACACGATTTACTCAGTAACCATAGAGAGTTGATGAGAAAAAATAGAGGTTTTTATCCACATAAAAACCTCTCTACTTCAATAACTACGGAGTGGACATAATAATGGTAGCTGCTGAACTAAACTGGCCTTCTATCAATTCATTTGGAGATAAATTAGGTTTTTTAACTAGCGTGAACATCAGTGTGTCTCTACCATGCCCATTTTCTATTTTTGAATCGAAATGTCCATTCATAGGGGAAACTCTTTGCCCTTGATGATAAATCTCAACACCTAATCCCGGCATAATAGGACCTTGACTACCAATATCTCCAGTTCTAACAAGTAAAGCGTCAGATGAAAAAGTCGAAGTTTCTCCACTTATAATCATCTTTATTGGCGCTGTCAGATTATTATCTTCACAACTATAAGTGATTTCTGCGTTACGTTGAAAACGGCTTGCACTTCCCACCGTTGAAATGCCCGATGCATTTACTGTTTCAAAATCAACGATGATGATTTGGTTATCATTGATATCACACGTACCCGTTCCAACAACCACATCATTACCCGCATAGAAATTCCATTTAAAATAAGCATGGTCAATATGCTGATTACTATTTACAAATGTCGCATATTTATGGAGATCTAACGTCATCAGCAAATCGCCTTTTCTTACCAAAACAGATGGCGTTGGTTTAACATTTACCTGTAAATATAATTTAATTTGTAAAGGTTCACTTGCTGTGGTTAAACGAAATACTTGAATTTCTTTACCGCTAAATGGTGCTAAATAGTAAGCACCACGCACGACCACTCCTGCTTTTAATTCTGGGTTATTCTTAAATGTGGGGCCAAGGTCAGCACCAGTCACATTTAAATAATCAACATAAGCACTAGGGGCTTCATTACGGCAGGTCATAAAATCACTCACATCCGCGAATTCATTTATACGATTAGGTACAGCAAAAATATCATTATCTAGAGGAACATCATAAATACTTTGTGTTCCCCCACCAACTTCTTGTCCTCCATTAGTTTTACACTGGAAAGCAAAAATAGTCGGGGAAAATAATAAGGTTGCGAGAAGTAATATTAATATCTTCATTGTTACTGATACCTTAATCATAAATTAAACTAAAAATAGCGGTTGCAGTAAAATGGCCAAACGCAATACTTTTATTTTTTATTGCATCAGGTTCCCCTTGCACATTCGCATTAAAACTTAAAATATTCGTACCATTCTCTAAATTGTATGCAGGCGTCGTACTATTAATAGGAATTTTTTTACCACTATATTCTAAGATTTCAATTCCGATGCCAGAAGCCATGCTGCCAGAATCTAATGCAAGAAGGCCAGGTAAACGAGTATTTTCGCTTCCTGTAAACTTAACGGTCACCGTTCTAAAGATACTATTATCACAGTCATCTAAATGAATATTAAAATTTTCAAGTGGCGTTTTTTGGTTAATATAGAGGTATTTATTAACAATAGTACCAAAGTCCACAATGATATTTTCATCACCAGGTCTTACTGTACAAGCTTCAGCGACAAGTTGTCCTCGTATCTTAATTTCACCGATTTGACCATTTTTTGCCTGACTCAGTAACGGAAAAAATAACAAACTTAATAGCATCGAGAGTATTATTTTTTTAAATTTATAAAAATTGAAATTTAAGTTATTCATATAAATACCTTCAATGCTATATCAGAAAACCTATTAAGATTATTCATAAGTTATTTGAAAAGAAATAACACTTCGATAAGCTCCAGCCTGTAAATTCTCTGCAATTCTTACGGGAGTTACATAATAAGTTAAAATATTTTGTCCCGTAGAAATAAGCTCAGGTTCACTGTACTCACCAAAAGCAATTTCTTTTCCTTTAGGATTAGTTATCTGTAATCCAAGCCCATTAACACCTTCAACTCTCGCTATGTTCGGCCTAAAAGGAACAACTGGCGTGATAAACCTAATTTTCATACCTGGCTGGGAAATACTCCATGTAACATTACCGGATTTATTGTTTCTCAAAACCGTTGGGGTTTCGATACAATCCAATAACTCGATGTTTATCGGCGTCTTGTGGCCTTGGGCGCCAATTGTTTTTAATGATGCAGTTTCAATATTTCCTAAATCAACGGATTGAAATGCAGAATCCATCGATAAATGGCATGCACTCTCCGTTAATGATCCATAAACGAAAATTTTGCCATTTGCACCTTCAACATTCCAATTGCCTGTTGTGTTATAGATGGCATTATTTGATGCCGCATATATCACAGCTGAATGAAATATGAGAGATAATCCAAAGAGTAAGGAAAAGCTTTTTTGATTAATCATCATTTTCCTCTCTATTTATTTTCAGGAACAACCTGACATGTATTTGCTTGACATTTAAATTGAAGTTTTGGCCGGCCACCATAGTCATTTATATAGGTCAATACCGGATTCGCCCCCACAGTAGAACTTGGAACTCCTAATTTTTCTTCACTAAATGGTGCAACCATAACTGCCTTAAAATTCTGATTTACTGGTGAATCTTTTCGCTCAGCCGCACCAATAATCGTGATATAAAAGGGAGTTGGGTTTTTAATGATATATTGGTCGCCTTGCTTAATAAGCTGTGTTTTTTCTTGCCAAGGGTTATTCAGCATTTCTGTTTCGCTTAGCATGATACTTTTAGGACGATAAAATAATTTAATTTTGCTCTGTAATGCTAATTGCAAAACATTCGGTTTATCACTTTTTGGCGGGATCTCCCTTAAATTAAAGTAATAAACACTTTCTCTATCCTGAGGTAACTGACTAATTTCAGGAAGCGCCTCGATACGGACTTGGCTTGATTTTTCGGGTTCAACTCGCTGCACCGGCGGTAATACAGCAAACGGTGAAGTGATTTTTATCCCTTGAATATTTTCAATCCACCCTTGAGCCAAATAAGGTAGCTGGTTATTTTTATTAGTAATAGTAATTGAAACGCTTTTTTGATCGCCATTAAAAATAACTCGGGTTCTATCTAAAGCAATTGCCGAGAATGCGCTTACGCTAACTAAACTGCTTAATAAAATAGTACTGATATATAAATTAGTTAATTTTTTCATAGCAATCACTCATTTACAGATTATTATCTGCTTCATTACGTTTATTTGATAATGGTTTACAAGGAATAAATAATCCTTGGTTAATTGTTTCTAAATTTTCAGGAAAATTAATTTCACATTGTGCTTCACCACCCCAATGAATAATCATGACTTCATTTGGGTTGATACCACTAACATAGGCATATCCATTATCAGTGACTATTCCCGTTTCTTTTCCTTTCAAATTCGTGATCTGAGCGCCAAATGGCGGTGCAGAACCGTCAGACATACGCATTGAAAGCATCATCTTTTCACCAGACAACACATTAAATTTGCGATAGCCAATCGCACCTTCTGTTAGTGTCGCTTGAACAATAGAATCCGTTACCTCGGCATTATTCGGTAATGCATTTAAATCGACTTTAACTTTACTGCGGTAGTAGCTATTTAAATCAGGGACAACCACTTTACCAAATGCATTTGATGCAATAGGGATCCCTCGGTCTGATACGGGAATTTTAGCCACACCATCGGTGTCAATCAGCAAACGAGTTCCGCCAATATTTGAGACTCGATGAGCATCCGCACCATTTAAAGTCATGGTAAATCCGCCTTGTGCCCCTACCCCAAATGATGTGTAATTATTATGAATATAGCTGGCATTCGCAGTTAACTTAGTATTATCACCATAATGGGTAATATAGGTGCTTGCGGTTCCACCTTTGTTGGTCGAACCTGCACTAACTTGATAATTGGTTCTATCTGACAATTTGTCATAATAGGTTGCTCGATTAACAGTATCATCCCGTGTTGCTTGTAATGAATAACCAATATTTGCACCATTTCCCCAAGGCATTGAAGCTGAGATATACAGGCCATCATCATTTGTTTCGTTATATTTATTGCGATAGGCCGATAACGAAATATTAATATTCTTCAGGCTTCCCCAATCTAAGGTTTTTGTCACCATTAAATTGTAGCGATTACTTTCTGGCTTATCCCAATAGGTTTGGTGCGAGTAGTTTAAATAAGCTGTAATTCTCGATTCTCTAAAGTTTTTATTTAAAGAAATCACATACATTTCTTTATTACTACCTTGACGCTCACCTGAATCTTTAGCCGTTAAAAAATCGGTTACAGTCATAAAACTGCGTTCTGAGAATCGGTAACCTGCGAACTGAACTTGGCTATCATAGTCATCAAAACGTTTTGAATAGTTTATTCGATAAGAATTACCTGTAAGTTTTTTATCATTAGGAATATTTGCAATAGAATGCGTAATATCGAAAGATAAGGCACCAAATGCCAATAAGTCACGACCGACACCCACGTTGAATGCATTATAGTCTTGGCTATTTAATGAACCAGCAAGCAATGACCAACCATTAGTGACACCCCACGACATTTCACCACTCGCAAATGTATCTCCATTGACATGATGATCCATATCTGTTGGGCGACCCATCGCTAGTTTATATCGAATACTACCTGGTCGAGTTAAATAAGGGATATTGGCTGTTTCAACCTGATATTCTTGAACCGAACCATCCTGCTCTTCGATTCGAACATCTAGTTTTCCCGTCGTCGCATCACTTAAATTTTGAATACGGAAAGGACCCGCGGCGACTTGTTCTTGATAAATAATTCGCCCTTGCTGGCTAACAATCACCGTCGCATTTGTCGTCGCAACACCTGTTATTTCAGGTGCATACCCACGTAAATTAGGTGGTAACATTAAGATATCAGAGCGTAAGCCAACACCTGTAAATCGAAAACTATCGAATAAATCAGTGTTAAAATAGTCCTCACCCAAGGTCAATTTCGCTTTAATACTGGTTAACGCTTTATAGGCGTATAGTCGGCTCCATTGAAAGTCATGCTCATTTTTACTATTCGAGCCAGTTTCTCGTTGAGTACGCCCCTGCCAATCTCCCCTAAAGCGCCATGCACCAAGGTTCACACCTGCGACACCATTTGCTGTCACATTATAGTTGCTATTATTATCATGAGGCTTATTCACTCTTGCGTTTATATTGTAGTCTAAAATAGCCCCTGAAATTCCTTCATCCCACAGAGAAGGCGGATCCCAGTTAGCTGTTCTATATTCAAGGTAGGCTTGAGGTATACTCAGATACAACGTAGAGTCAGATAAATCCCCTCGAGCTTGAAAACCAGGCAAACTGCGTAAATCAAGACACTCATTATTATGCCACCACGTAATTTGCTTCAACGAACTGGCTGTTAATCCTAGCTGCTGGACTTGTTCTGGTGTGATACAAACGAGACTATCTTCAGGGTCGTTTTCTGGCGCATAGAATGAAAACCGTTGCTCAGGTAAAGTTTCTTTATTTACTTGTACTTTGAGGGGATAAATACCAGGCATAATATAGCCTGCACGTGAGAATTGCTTAATATCAATGTTTTTTTTGTCTTCTAAATCAAATAATGCCGTATTAAATTGTATGGTATCGGCAGCATATAACTGAGCGGATAATGATCCAAATGTAATCATTATCGTTGTCGTTATTATATTTATTTTGTGTTGTTTAAAAAACATAAAAAACATCCCTAAAACACCAATATAATTTCTTAGAATTAATAATAATCGACCTTGAACCTTAATAAGGTTTGGTAATTACCCGCTTTAACAGGATGATAATTGGTGACTAATTGCATTTGATATTTCAGGATCATTGTCCCTGGCGTAATTCCTAATGCAGGTAATGGCTTTCCTGGTGTAATGGAATATCCCGATATATCATGCAATGCCAATTGCACTCCTTTTGCTTCACCCGAGAGTGTGAAAAAATCTCCTTCTGATGGACCATCAAAAGTGACTTCGAGTGAATTCCATTCGTTATTATCTTTCGAATATTTTTCCCAACGACAATCAATGAGCTTAATATTGAATTCTTTTATGGGGCCTTTCCCAACTTCACGGATATAGCTTGTTGGAAGTACCCCCATATTAATGGTCTGATCCCTAGACCCAATATCTATTGCGCAGGCAGTATCGACTATTTCGCCATTCATCGTGACTTTACCCCATCCATGAGATGATGCAGCCATTTGTGGCGAAAGAAATAATGTTAGAAGAAATAGGGAAGATACTTTGCTTCGCAAATAGATAAATCCTTTCACTTTAACCTCTGACTTAATTTGGTGATTAATAGAGGAACACAAAGGTATTCCTCTTAAATTAATCAATTAGTTATAAGTTAAGGTAAAGTTAGTTACGCCTTCGAATTTACCTAATGGAATTTTATCAACCGCAACGTTTGCACCTTGTACATAAGCGCTATAACGTAATGTATTATCACCCGCTTGTAATTGATGTTCTTGAGCTGTTGCAACTCCCATATCTAACGCTGCGCCATTAGTATCCGTTAATTGAATACCCACGTTGCCAGCAATAGTTGGGTCTGTTGCATCTAAGCCTGTTACACCGAGTAATTTAGAATTAAAAGCAGCGCTAGAACCAGAGAATGTGATACTCACTTTATCGTTGTACACTTTATCATCTGCATCTTTCGGGAATACACAATCTTCCAATTCAATATTGAATTGCTTCGCGCTAGAAGTACCGCCATTCGCTAAAACAGAGTTAGCGATTTGGCCTAACCATACTGTTTGGTCAATAGAATCTGAACTAATTGAGCAAGGTGCATCGATGATTTCACCTTTAAATGTGACTTTACCATGCCCTTGATCAGCGAGTGCTGGAGATGCAATAGCGGCAGAAACTAGTGCGGCTAAAAATACTTTTTTCATTTGAACCTCATTTATATATAACAACGTGATGATTACCCAACATGATGTAGGGTATAGTTAGAATTTATTATTTTTAAAATAACTATTTGCTGTATAAAGAATTTAAAATAATTTCTGTTTGTCGATTAAAAATATAATGATAGTTATCCTTTTCATCGGATAAACATTCACTATTGTGAATAAATGAATTAGCACTAGGATTTTTTTCATTTATTTTCAATGATACACTTTCAAAAAATGCACTCGGGCTAATTTCTAGATAAAATAAAATTGAAAATAGCATTCCACAGTTAATGCTACATATTCCTCTTTCATAACGAGATATTTGTTGTTGTGATATCTTTAATTTTTTAGCTAGATCACTACCACTAAGCCCTTTCTCTTTTCTAAGATGCGATAATTCCATGCCAATTTGTTCAGTTAGTATTTTCTGAAAGCTATCTATACTGGTCTTTAATTTATTACTTTTCATATCTCACCAATTAAAGCCTTGTGTAATGTGGCAAAACAATCAGAACCGCTCATAAAGTGAACAATTTTATTTTTTGAAATACAAAAAACGCAACAAAA
>NZ_JAMPPR010000036.1:0-59725 GCF_028481645.1 Providencia sp. PROV141
TTATGTTGCATTACAGATTGATTTTTATAGACATTTTATTTAACCAATTGATTATCATTGATAATTGATTAATTTTTTTGTTATATATTATATTTCTGTATTTTAAAGCATCAATTAAAGGTTTTTAACTCACAAAAACCAAAAATATGAATTTATCATCTAAATGATTTCACTTACATCGTGTCATTTCACAGAGTGGCTTTACTTAGCAATCAAAAATGGACTATTATTGTGAAAAAAATGATTAAAATATGATAACAATTAGTTAACCACGAAAGTGGTTTACTGACACTCTTAATTGGAGTAATTAAATCATGATAATTCAAAAAAAATGAATAAATAAAATTATTAACTAATTTTATTTTTAAAGGCTGGAAAATAAATTAGTTGAGTATGTTGTTTGTGGCTTTAAAAATAATTATTGCCCTTAATATGCATAAGAATACCTCAGTTTTATCAAATCAATTGCCTAAATAACTGAGGTATTCTTGGTGTTTAGTTCATATTATTATGTTTAGTGCTAGCCTTATGTTGATACAAGTCATTAAATTGCTTATTGATTCAACCAAATACCACTAAACCTTTTTTCATTACTCGCAGTATAAATTACAGTATGGGCGATATTTCGATGCCCTAAATAGTCTTGGATTAATCGTGTATCCCGACCTAAATCAGCTAATGCATAGCCGCATGCATGCCTTAGCATATGAGGATGAAGCTTTACAGGAAGCCCAGCTATTTTTCCATACTGCTCAAATAAACGATAAATTTGATAACGAGAAATTTGGCTTCCCTTTTGTGAAATAAATAGACAATCTGATCCCGCTGTTTTCCAAGAATCTCTTTCAACTAGCCATTTTTCAATCGCATTAAACTCTTCGGGAATTATAGGCTGTACGGTAGACAGCCCTCCTTTTAGTCTCCTAATAAATATCACTTTCTGCACTAAATCAATATCAGCCATTGTGATATGAGTGAGCTCACTAACTCTTAACCCATGCAAAAAGCTCATTAATAACAAGCAATAATCGCGATTAGGATAGCGACCTTGCTTTGTAGCATCCAATAAAGAATTCACCTCTGTACGTGTAATAAATTTACGTTTAGTCATTATGATCTCATCTATACCTCGTTATATTTTGCTATATACCAACGATAAATTAACTAAAAATAATAATTTTTCAGAAAATTAAATATAATATGTCAGAAATGTCAGTGATGATACCGAAATGCAAGCACTTAATCATAATATCACTAAGGCATAAAAGAACAGAATTGTGAGTGGTTGAGTGATAAGTTGATTTATAAGGTAATTATGTTGTTTTCATTGCATGAATGATGAGCGATAAAGGCGTCCTCACATGGGGTGTCAGTCTATATCCCTTTTCACCCTCTAATACGAAATAGTGTATACTTGCCGACAAGAAATTTATTCACGGTTAATTAAATAATGAAAGAAATTGAAAAAACACAAATTAAGCTTCTTAGCGACCGCTTAGACCTTATTCGTCACCAGATGGCAAGTATGCAACTGACGAGCGATGCAGAAAAATACGCAGAACTCGAAAAAGAAAAAGTGACGTTGGAAACTGAAATTACTCGCCTGAAAGCGGTGCGTAACATAAAGCTCAGCAAAGAAGCACAGAAGTTAGTCGATATGCCATTCAAACGACCCATCACTAAGAAAGAACAAGCCGATCTTGGCAAATTGAAGAAGTCCGTGCGAGGTTTGATAATTGTCCATCCAATGACGGCATTAGGCCGCGAAATGGAACTGGATGTTATGACTGGTTTTTCTAAAACGGATTTCTAGTTAGGGAATCAACCTAACTAAAACCTGTAATGACTCACTAATACTAAAAGGTTCTTAGTACACTTTTCGTGGTTATGAACCGTTAGTGAGTATGAGTTCCCCCTTGTTTACTACGACCACCTCAGGTACTAAGCTAATTTTAGCAATTTAACTAAAAATAGTGATTCTACTATTTTTCTACTTTCCTATTTTCAACAAACCTTTCAGTGCCACAATATTCACCCTGAGCCCTTCAGTTTCTATTTAACTTTAACTATTGACGTTTTTGAGCGCTCACAGGAGTCGTACTTGATGGGTAATGGTATTGATATTAAATGAGTTTACTGAGTTGGATAAATAGCAGTGCCCCCATTAATGCCCCCAGATTGGTTTTTGAGTGGTAGGCTTTAAGAAAAAATCATTTCCTTCCTCTATTCTTTTGCGCATCACTATTCTTTTTTTTAGTTAAGAAATCGATCCTTTTAGGGAGTCCTGAGTTGAGGCAATCAATAACAAATTTGGCATATTCTACAAAATACTCAACCTCATGCTTTTTGATAAACTTACCTGTATGCGCTATTTCATTCCTTATTTTCCTGAGTGATTTTGGGCCGACAAATATTGCATTATATGCATCAACATTTATTCCTTTAATATGCTTCAAAGGCCTCCAATTAGCGTGGATAAATGATAAATTATCAGGCCAAGGATCTTGAATTTTATCATAATATTTATTTAATCGGAGAAGTACCTCAATGTTGCACCATAACAAAAACACTGCCAAACTTGGTTCACAATTGAAAATATGAGTTGCCCTTGTTTCATATTTTTGTTCTTCCAACAGCTTGAAAGATTCATAAGCTTGTGTGTGTAATCTATTAATTTTAGCCATTTAGTTATCCGGATAGAAGATTAGGAAGCAAAGCATCACGCAAACTAGAAAACTACTTCTTTTGCTTACTTGTTTCCAGTAAATCTTTCAGCGCCGCAATATTCGCCCTCGCCCCTTCGGCCTCTTTCAGTTGACGACGTTTTTGAGCAAAAATATCAAACATTTCTTTAGCTTTTTCGTCAGCAGATTTCTTACTAATCCCACCAGCACCTTGCAAAACATCACGGTCATTGAAACTTAAAAACTGATCCAGCTTTATATCCCAATCCTGTAAAAAAACCTGCTTACGGCGCAGTGCTTGGTCTTCGGCAAAGTCGAGCCACATATTGACAATACGGTTTAATTCTTTCAGTTCATTTTCACGTAGATAATTCTTCGCAACCGTTACATCCGTTTTACGAACTTCATCAAATTTATAGCTGGTTAACCCCATATCCGGCTGACTGGCATCTGCACGGCTAGCAATAAGCTCAGCGGCAGTCATGCCCGTACAAGCAAAATGCAATTTGTTTTGGATAGTTTGAAAAAAACGAGTGGTTTCTTTATTTGAAGGCTCATAATCCGCTGCCATGGTGAATATCTCCTTCACCCGTAAATACACCCGTCGCTCACTGGCGCGTATATCACGGATGCGTTCGAGCATCTCATCAAAGTAATCTGGCACGACTGACTGACCGATAGGCGGATTTTTCAACCGCTCATCATCCATCACAAACCCTTTGACCAGATACTGTTCCAGCGTTTGTGTTGCCCACTGACGAAACTGTGTACCGCGAACTGAACGGACACGGTAACCGACCGCTAGGATCATAGAAAGGTTGTAATGCAGCGTATTGCGATTAACCTGTCGATTACCTTCTTGTCGAACTTGTAAGAAAGACTTACAAGTTGAATTTTGTACAAGCTCACCCTCTTCGTAAACCGCTTTAACATGTTGAGTTATTGCCTGAGGTGTTACCTGATAAAGATTGGCAATTTCAGCCTGAGATAACCACAGCGTATCAGATTCAAAGCGGCATTCGACGCGAGTCTGACCATCTTCACTGCGGAATAAAACAAATTCGCCCTGTGGTGCCTCAAGAAGATTATCACTCATCAAATTGCCCTCGGTCTATGTACCATGAGTAAACTATGAACAACAATATAGCATATTTAACAAAAAAATAAGGCCACCAGCAAATAGATAGCAAGCACATTATTTTATGTAAAAACAATGTACTACTATTACCTATATTCATTCTCTGCAAGAAAAATGTTCGTGCATCTTTTCAGTCATCGCCCACAATGCTTTATTTAATATCCCCATCAATACCATTTACTGAACAAGTACAAGCTCACTTACCTTTTGCATTTCGTCCCGATAATCCACCTTTAATTAAGCTCTCCTGCAAACGTTGATATAACCTCGAGATATAACCCCCCTCCATCGGTCATTTTATAGGGGGTTACCATTGGCCTTGAGGCCGCTACCTGACTGGCTTTGAGCTTTATTGTGGGGGCATCCAAAAAATAGGGAAAAATTATGCCCCCAATTTTGCCCCCAAATTTTTTTGGTTAGTTTTACTATGCAAAATAGAGGGTCAAGTATTGATATAAAGTTAGACAGACAATAATCACATATTCAATTATTAGCTAACACACTGAAAAATTAAGTAATTTCCACCCTACTTAATTAGTGTCTTTTACTTAGAAATTTTTGACAATGACTTATTTATGTTTCTCAACTCATTTACGATTTTTGTTTTCGCACTATTATCCGCTGACGAAACAGCCTTAAAAGAGTAAATTTCAAGAAAGCTTTCATTCGTAATTAGCTTATTAAGAATTGAACGATTGTTTGCCTTATAAAAAGCTGTTTCTACTCTAATTCCTTTATCTTGAAACCATTTATCTAGCCCATGATAGTCACCTATCATGGAGACTCTTGAAGCACCTGGGGCTAAAAATGGAATTCCTGTGAATAAAGCACCATCAATCATCTCTTCAGCATTTGAATTACTATGAGCAAATTGGGGTAATTTCCTATCTAACTTGAACGTTACGTTTTTTGCAGGGCTTTTACCGATATTTTTTATAACTAAGTTCAATAGCGTTTTTGCATCTTTATCTAGTTCTAGGTAAACGATAACATCAGGGCTTGAGTTATCTTTATATATTAAGTAACTGATGAATGATGACATTATGGCTATCAACATCATTAAAACATTAATTATCAACCCACTTATCTGTATGCTATCCACACCCTACCTCACTCAATATGCCTAAAGTTTACCTATATAATAACCATACCAAAGCAGATAACATTTTTATACATTGCAAAAGATCCTAGTTCTTGACTACTCCAAAAGGAAACTGAAGGCAAACGCTAGTAGAAAAATAGCAATAAAATAATTAACCTTATAACTATCAAAAGTTTATTTACTAGCTAATTGCTGTAATAAATGTTCTGCAACCTCAATAAAACTTTTAGATGCCTCTTCATATGAATGTGGCTCTTGAGAATAGACCAGTGGACTTAATTTTGTTTTATATAATTGGCTTAGCAACTGCCCTTTATCATCCTCACTGTCTTTGATCATTTTTAAGCATTTGCTTAATACTCTGTGAGGGCTATCTACAAACGCTTTAAATTGCCAAGCGTATTCTTCTAAATCAGTATTAACTGTATATTCAAACATGCCTGCTGCTGTATGGATAGCGTTTGGATGGATAGTATGAATTCGCCAAACATCATAAATATGCCTTACTAACGCCTCATCGAATTCAGATTGTTTGACACCCTCACAATACATTGCAAATCGTCTTAAAAGTGATAACACTTTTTCAGCAAGCGTTTCTGCAATATTAATACACTCGATATCAAAATCAGGATAATTATTGCCTTTTATTAATTGCTGATAGAGATAATTAATTTTTAATTTTTTAGTCTCTAAATTAATGGGGCGATTTATCAGTTCAACCTTAATGCAGCTACGCAAAGGGTTAGCTCCCCCGCTACTGAAGTGCCCTTTATAGCTTAAATCAACATTATAATGGCGATGTTTATCATTAATTTCTGGATTTCCACCAGCTTTATCTGTGAGGTAGAAGCCAAGAACCTCAAGGTTTTTAGTAAGTTGATGATGAATATCTTTTAGCCGTGCTTTATCTGAAGGGAATTCTCTTTTTAATTTATAATTAGAAGGGACTTCTTGAAGAATAACTTTTATATCAATATCTTCTGACATTCGGTTAATTAAATTATAAGCCTTCGATAAGCAAGTACCACCAGCGAAAACAAACCTGACTGGTAAATCAATATTGATCGGTTCATTTGGTACTTTCTTACTTCTAGGATCAAATCCTTTCAACTGAGCTTCATGCACAATATGCAAGCTTGCCAAAACACGCAGAGCATCTGTTACATGGACATCTTTTTCTGCAACAAATGCAGGTAGCCCATTCAATAACCCTGCAGCCTCTGCATCTTGAATATCAGCAATTTGGTCTTCCGTAATTTTTTTCATATTGAACATTTCTACCTGAAACAGTGATGTTTCGAGATATTTTCCTTCCTGGAGTTCGAATTTGTAGCTGCATTGGGATTTGAGTCGTTTTACCTGCGTTATAATCCTTTAAAGCCTGTCCTTGAGTTACTTGAACATTAAGCTTTTGAAAGGTTTCCTCCACAACTGACTCAAATGGTGCTGCTACCGTCCTTTTACCTGCAAATCGATTAAAACGAGTTTTCGCATAAACACCTAAACTCACTCGAATGATAATACCCTCTTCAACAAGTGCCGCTAGCACTTTTCCAATTTGTGATTTACTGCCTAGATGCTCTAATTCTGAACGTAAAATCACAGTACCTTTTCTGTTGGCAATGGAGCGCAACAGCTTCTGTTTTAAAAACATAGTCGACTCCTTTTAAAAAATAGGTAATAACAACTTTATATTAGCAAATTCACCATTAAAAACAATATATTATTTTCATATAATAAGTTAAGAAATGAGTCTTAATATCCATATATTTATCAGTTAGCTAGTCAGGGTCTTATCTGATTTTATTCAGCAAAAATACAACTGCTTAAGGCACCTTTCGATGCCTTAAAATATGTTTTCAGTTAGCAATATCTGTGGTTAGTATGCAGTTTTCTTGTGAATAGGTTTGATGTAATAGGTCCAGCTGCTGCCATAACACAAAATTGAGAAGTTCTTTCGCTTCTTGTGATTCAAGAGTAACAATGGCATAAATCAACGCTCGGCACTGGTCGATGATTTCTTCTAGAGTAAGAGGGGAATTATCGTACATTTCGCACCTCCTGATTAGATAGAAGTGCAGTGGTAGAACCTTTGAATGGGCTAAAAATTGTTATTGGTAAGGAGCAATTAGTCGTCGAGTCCATGATGACAACCTCTCTGTTGATGATTTAAGGGTCACCACCAAGAGACGCTAACCTCAAAGGGTGGTGAACTGAACGAGGTTAGCGTAACCGGTCAACAGAGAATCCGGTGCATCTTTCGATGCCCTCGTCCAGCCCACCATTGCTTTTCACAGGGTATAGCTGTACTCGCACATAATAACCGTTTTACGGTTGTGCCTCTATTGAATTTCGGGACGCTAATCCACGACAACGGATTTTGCCGCTGCAGAATCACTATATATGCAGGGCTACTACTGTTCAACTGAACAGTAGTACATTCGGACAAACTTTGGTTTTTAGAAAAAATTATTTATAGTGCTATCTAATTAACAAATCTAATATAAGCATCTTCAGGATTTTTTATTAGTCATGTACAATTAAGTCATATTATTTAAATAGAGAATTATAGTGAAAAATAAAATTTTAATAATTACTAGCAGTTATGACCACACATGTGACTATATAATTAACCGTTATAGCAGTATAAATTTTTTCCGTCTAAATACAGATTATTTTTCAACGTACAAAATTAGTTTTGATTTGTCAGGATTCAAAATTGAAAATAACCTTGGAGAAGAAATAAACTCAGCTAACTGTAAATCAATTTACTACAGAAAGCCTGCGTCAGAGAACCTGATAAATATTATCGATTCTAAATATCATGCATTTAGTCTTAAAGAAAGCCTCTCACTTATAGATGGAATAGTCGAAAGTTTTTCTGGTCGGTGCTTATCCAAACCATCAATTATGCGTAGAGCTGACAATAAGATTCTTCAGGCTCATCTTGCACAGCAGACAGGCTTAATCATCCCTGAATTAACTATTACTAACAATAAATTAGAGGTAGATAAATTAGGAAAAGATAAAACTATTGTAAAACCAATATCCGTTGGATATGTCTCTTATAATGATAAAAAAGAGTATGTACAAACCAACGTATATGATCCCAAAGTTAACAATGATGGATTAAAATATTCCCCTACTTACTTCCAAAAATACATAAAAAAAGATTATGAAGTGAGAGCAACATTTGTTTTAAATCAATCCTTTACTGTAAAAATAATATCGAAAGATGAAATTGACTGGCGTAGAAAAAACAATACGTTAGAATACAAGCTAATTGATATTCCAAATGATATCTATGAAAAATGTTTAATTTTCATGTCCAAAAACAATATCGACTTTGGTTGTTTCGACTTTATAGTTAGCGATGGTGAGTGGTATTTCCTTGAAATGAATGCAAATGGACAATGGGCTTGGTTAGAGTTTGAAGTTGGCTGTAATATTTCTAGCGCAATTGTAGGTTATTTAGACCATGATTAGTATTATTCATTTTCTCTTTACAATACTCAACTCAATACCTATCATCCATGTATCAAATGATGATAATTATGGAACCTATCATAATATTGAGACTATACGTATATCTTTACTTTCAATTCCATTAGGAAAAAAAATATTCTATTTTTTATCCAAAAAAAGAAACTGTAAAAAGATAGAGCTATTTAAAGTTATTTATTTTGACATCGAGCAGTGTCGAGTATCCCCAGAAGAAGTAGATGAAAAAGTTAGTAATTACGAGTTATATCTTAAAACCACCTCTCCTTTACAACGAGAAAAACAAGAAGAATTCCTAAAAATTAGGATCGCAGAAAGCATCGGCTCTCTTAGCTCATTACATAATAAAGTTTCATTCTATTCTACTATAGGGCTAGCTTTATTCGGTTTTCTTGGATATCTACTCACTGAAATTGTGAATCTTAAAACATTTATATATATAAAATGGTGGTTATTTTCTTTCTGGTCACTATCTGCACTTTACGCCTTAAATTTGGTTTTTTTTATTAAAGCGGCAATTGCTGTGACCTCATTTAATAAATCAAAATTTTCAACTTTAAGAAATAATGTAAAGGAAACAGCCTTATTAACAGCATTTTATAGAGACTGGTATGATATAACAGATGCGGTTAGATACCATGCTAGTTTAGTAAAAAATATAGAAAAATACCTTAGTTATCTCATTATTTCATGTGTTTTAACTTGGGGAATTCTTTTCATATCTACGAATATATTAACTTATTCATATGAGTTCTGTATTGTTAATTTTAAAAAGTATCCTCTAAATTTTATAGTGTAATAATTGGAGTTATATTAGATGAAACCATATATTATGAATTATAGTGAAACACTAACTATAAAAAAGTCAGATGCAGTGAAAAATGTCAATATTATTGATTCTACTAGAAAAACTTTCACTATAGAATCAGATGACCATGATGAAATTCAAGGATTATCTACAAGACTTACGGAAACTATCGAGAATAGTGATCGTGATGAGATTTTAGACTTAAGTACAATACTAACAGAGAATAATGAGAATTCAGATCGTGACAAAATCCGTGCTTGCTCAACCTTTCAAACCCATACTGTCGAAAACAGTGATCGTGACGAAATTTTAGGGTTAGATACAATAATAACTGAACGAATCGAAAACTCAGACCGTGACGAAATCTATTATATAGACGCAATTGAACTTAAAAATTTAGATGAGTGTAATTTATTATCCACCATTGAGACCCGAGTCTTAGAGACATCTGATAAAGACGAAATCTTTTACATGTTATCTGATACAACAGTCATTACCAAAGTAATCGAACAATCCGATAAAGATGAGTGATTTACTACTGTTATTCTTAAATGCTAACGCCCTCCCTATAGTTATTTAGGTAGGGCCTTCATGTGTTCCCCCACACTATTCATCCTCTCCACCACCTCAGAAAAACACCCTCACAACCCCCACCAGCACTGACATTCTCAGCTCTGAATATTTGCCCCACAACTCTTCATCAACTATTCAAGTGTTCATTCTTAGCCACCAGCCCTAGTCAATGAACCACCATGAATACTTACTGAACAGTTAAAGGAAAACTATTCAGTAGGTATTTTCATTAAATTTCAAATGATTAAGTTAATCCTGAACACAATGAACAGAACGAATCTAGATAACCATTACTTAGGTAATGTAGGATGAGATAATACCAATGCAGGCAACCAATCATTGGCCGTTTCTGATAAATCCATGTTGTAGCGAAATCCTTTATCTGTCTTAGCCTTTTTATATTCCGCGCCAAATTCCTTCATCACTTTAGGAAAATCTTTACCAAACTTAGTGAGAGAAAGTGAATATTGATGACCGTAAGCTTCCATATACGCTAAATAAGCATGATAAAGATAAACGCGAGGGGCTCGAGGCGAAATAGCCAAAGTCCCCATATACATACCTACAGCTTCACCCAACTCAACAATATGAGCACAAAAACCATAGAGTGGATCAGCTTCCCGCTTCACGCCCATTGCTTCGACCGAATCACGCTGTTCAATCAATAACTGTTTTGCTTGTTCCTGGTCATGAAACTCCGCTAATAAGGCGCGAATAACTACAGGTAACTCGTTAGCAATTTTCTCTCCAATAAGTGGATCTTTCTCAGACTCTTTTACTGGATGGTTAAATGCAAAAATTACACGTCGTCGTGCTATACCACCTTGGCGTTCACTAAAATTCATCGGCTCATTATTTGTTGCCAGTACAACAGCCGTCAGCACCGTGCTAAATTGCTTCTCATATTTACCATCAATTTCGACAAGGTCACCACCTGTAATTGCTTTGATGCCAGCGCCTTCCCCCACATATTTAACCTGATCGGGCAGTGTAATTAAGCTCTTACCGACAAACTGTGCTCGTCCTCTAGCTTGATCCAGCGTAGCCATATTTCCTGATGCTGTATTTTGCTGGCCAGCTAATAAAGTTGCTATATGCGTAAAAATTGATTTTCCGCTACCACCTTCCCCAGTGACTTCGATAAATAGCTGCCAATCAAAACGATTAGACAAGATCATAAATAATGCTGCTTTGATACGAAATGCTTTTAACTCATCATGGTTTGCTACATGGTTTAACCAGCGAGTAAAATGAGGTGCATGCTGTGTAAGGTTTTCATTGGGGTTTGGATTAGTAAAATAAATACCATTATGGTTTTGAAGCCAATCAGCTGCTTGATGAGCTCTAAATACTTTTAAACTTAAATCATAAACTCCATTCTTAAAACCAATCAAGTATCTAGGCTGCTCAGACATCATTGGTATTTGCAATTTCATCGCTTCAATCGCATTTCTGATCCCTGATGGCGAGTATGGCGTTTCATTTTGATTGAAAATCATCACCAACTCTCGTCTTAACATATTATCTGGTAGTTTTTGCCAACACTCACCATCATAGTGATACACCATCTCACTCTCTGGCTGAATTGCTATTTCTCCATAATGTTCCGCAAGTAATTGTCCCCTCTGGCTGGCAGCCATTTGGGATAATGCAGGGTGCAATGCTTTAGATTTGGAGACGTTAGCTTGTTCTTGTGGTTGATAAAGGCCTTGATAAAAACTGTTTTGTACCTGGTCAATACTCACTTGCTGGCGGTAATCATCCCAATCGGCTTTATAGACAGTAGGTGGTAACGTAACCCACCCATTTACCGCTCTCGCCGCTTTTTCTGCAGCAAGTAACCCAGTATTAGGTTTACCCGTTGAGCTTACATCATTATCTGCAGCAATAATGATTTTTGCTGAAGGCCACTGCGCACGAAATCCACTAGCAACCGATAATAAATTACCTGCATCAATCGCTGCGACAACAACAATATCACCTAAAAATAATGATAAACTTTTTGCTGTCGCATACCCTTCAGTTAACACAACGGTATCAACTTTAGCCGGTAGAAGCGCTAAAGAAATAAAAGACCCTTTTTTCTTGGTACCTGACAATAATTTTTTTGTACCATCCGGTTGGATGATCTGAGCTCCAGTGATCATACCAATTGTATTTCGCAGTGTTAGCAATACAGACCCATCCGGCAGAACCGGCAGTTTATGACCGAGTAACCCTTTATCAATAAGGTAACGTGATTCCGCTTGGATTGTCTTTGTAATCAATCGAGAGAGATTTGTTTCTACCGGTGTGCTTGATATACCTAAAATCTTAGCAACTAGTTCCGCTGATTCCCTTAACGAGCAATGCCGAACATTTTTAACAAGGTCTAACCCATCGCCAGATTGAGGCTCGCATTGATTACAGAACCATGTTCCAGCACCTTTAAGGTCATCAAAGCGAAATCTATCTTTTCCACCACAAGCAGGGCATGGTGAATGCCGTTTACTGTGATGGATGCCTAATGTATCTAATATAAAACCCCATTTCCCACAAGCTTGAGCTGCAACATCCCCAATAAAATGACTCATAAACATTCCTTTTGCGCTCAAAATTGGCCAATAAATTCCATTTTCTCTTTTAACTGCATACCAAATAATTAAATGCAGATAATCTGAATTTGCCAGTTGACTATTGATACAAGTAAAAATACTTATACACTCAGAATATCCACCTGTTCTCTTACTCCTCGGTGGCCAAACGTCCCCGATACATAAAACCCATCGGGGCGTTCTTATAAAGCTTCTATTACTGGAGGAAAATAACGCTCCTGTTATTTTTTAGCCTATGACATATAACATTGAATATTACGATAATGATGTAATTTCCTTTCTTCTCGCTCAGCCAGCTCACTTGCAAGCTAACTTTATCCATATAACGAATCGTATGATGCGTTACGGAATCACGATGGCAGACACGTCCCATAGGCATTATGACGAAGTTTTCGAACTGCATTTCTTTGAACCTAAAGGCTTGAATAGAGTCATCTTTATGGCTCAAATAGATAAAAAAATCATAATGTTGCATATCGTAGTACAAAAAACGCTTTTTATGCCTTGGAAAGAAAAAGGAAAAGCAGCCCAGCGAATGAAGGAGCTTAAATTTGGATAATGAACATAAACTGACAGACCTTACACATGAGCAACTTATTGAGCTCATGCTACAAAGCCCTTCAGTACAAGAAGAATATGAACGGTTAGAATCAGTACTCAATTCAGGAGATGAGGAATAAAGCAACAAACTGTTATTTGATGCTTTCATTTACTATTTCTCCGTGAATTAGCGATCTGTTGCTCAATCCACTCATTGATTTCACTTTCAACAAAAGCGATAGACCGGCCACCTATCTTTATTGGCTGAGGAAATCGCCTTTGTTTTAATAATTTATAAACCCAAGGACGGCTAAAACCCGTACGTTTTAGTACTTCTGGCAGCCTAATTAATGTTTCGTAAGTCATTCCGTGACTCCTTTATTGATGATAAAAACCTGATTAACCCTTATTTATCGATTTATCGCTTCTGGCCAAAATGGCCATGCAAGATATTCCCGCCATGTTCAAGGTTATCCATATAATCCGCATACCACTGAAGCATTTCTCGTCGTCCATCAAGGTATAATGCGTGGTTATAAGTACCTCGAATAGAATTCCTATCTACGTGAGCAAGGTGAGTTTCAATCCAAGCTGAGTTATAACCCTGCTCATGCAAAATAGTGCTCATCGTGTGCCGGAAACCATGCCCTGTAAGACGCCCTTTGTAACCTATCAATTCAATGACCTGATTGATACTTTCCTTACTGATAGGCTTACGATGAGTATTACGCCCAATAAAAACTAAAGGGTATCGGTGGGATAACGGTCGAAGTTGCTTAAATGCCTCAATGACTTGAAGTGATAAAGGAACAACATGCGGACGCTTCATCTTCATATGCTCTGGTGGGATATGCCATAGACCTTTATCTAAATCGATATCCTCCCACCGCGCAAAACGTAATTCTTGGGTACGAACCCCTGTTAGCATGATAATTTTAGTGGCCGTTTTAGTGATAATGCTTCCTGTATAGCCGGATAAATCACGTAGAAAATAGGGCAGCTCTTGAGCGGTTAAAAATGGGAAATGTTTTCTCTTATGGACCTTCAGCGCACCCACTAAATCAGGTGCAGGGTTATATTCGACTCTCCCTGTTATAATCGCGTAACGAAAGACCTCACCGCAGCGCTGGCGAACTTTACGAAGCTTTTCTAATGCTCCCCTCTTTTCGATGCGCTTTAAGGTTCCCAACAGCTCCATAGGCTTAATTTCAGCAATTGGCCGCCGACCAATAAATGGAAAAATATCTTTCTCAAAGGTATCGATGATTTCTTCTCGATAACGCAGTGACCAGCGATCTGCTTTGCTTTTGTGCCATTCACGCGCAATAGACTCAAAACTGTTTTCCATTCCCATTTTCTGAGCCATTTTTTCTATTTTTTTAGTTTCCGCTGGATCAATTCCATCCACTAAGAGCTTTTTGGCCTCATCCCGTTTTTTTCGCGCATCAGCGAGTGAAACTAGTGGGTACATTCCAAAAGAAAGTCGTTTCTCTTTTCCTCCAAAACGATATTTCATTCTCCAAGCCTTCGATCCGTTGGTGTTAACCTCGAGATATAACCCCCCTCCATCGGTCATTTTATAGGGGGTTACCATTGGCCTTGAGGCCGCTACCTGACTGGCTTTGAGCTTCATTGTGGGGGCATCCAAAAAATAGGGAAAAATTATGCCCCCAATTTTGCCCCCAAACAGGGGTAGAAACCAGTAAACAAGGGGAGAACCAGACAGACTTTGAGATGATTAATCTTATTGATTTAAAAGGAAAATATAGCTTTTAGAAGAAATTCAGAAACTGCGTTTGGCGGAAGATCACAGGAGTCGAACCTGCCCGGGACTGCTGGCAGCCCCAACTGGATTTGAAATCCAGCCGCCTCACCGGAGACGACGATCTTCCTCTATAGATTGGAAAATGATTATAGACTGAATTCATTATTTTCCAAAGCATTGAAACTACAACTATTGCCTTTATTGATAAAAGCCAACAAAAAACCCATTTATTGATAAGTGTTAATAAGAAAAAACGCTAGATTGATGTTGAGGTTTGTACATCTGCCCCCATATACTTTCTTATATTCGCTATGGCGTACTGGTTATATGATCCATAACATTAGCCCTATTTGGGTATAAGTTCGCCATTTAACTTTTATTGTCAACACAGTAAGCCTTGGCCTACGAGCACAAGCCTGCAATCACAGGATGTTTTATGACAAATTCATTATTAGCCGATTCCGCACTACCCCGCTTTTCTACTATAGAGCCTGCGGATGTTTTCCCCGCAGTCCAACATGTACTCAATGAATATCGCCAAACAGTAGAAAACCTGCTGAGTGCAACGGATCAATACACTTGGGACAACCTGTGCCAACCTTTAGAAGAAGCCAGTGATAAGCTTTCTCGTGTTTGGTCACCAGTTAGTCATTTACACTCGGTGAAAAACAGCCCAGAACTGCGCGAAGAGTATGAAAAATGCTTGCCGTTACTGTCTGAATTCAGTACTTGGATGGGGCAACATGAGCCTTTATATCAAGCTTATAAGTCATTAAAAGAAGGGGCTGAATTTAATTCCCTTAGCCAAGCTCAACGTAAATCAATCGAAAATACCTTACGTGACTTTGAATTATCAGGCATTGGTTTACCCGTTGAAAAACAGCAACGTTACGGTGAAATCGTCGCACGTTTGTCGGAGATAGCGTCTAAATTTAGCAATAACGTCCTTGATGCTACCATGGGTTGGAGTAAGCTCATTAAAGACGAAAATGAATTAGCGGGTATGCCAGAAAGTGCAATTGCAGCAGCAAAAGCCATGGCTGAATCAAAAGGTGAAGAAGGCTACTTACTCACCCTGGATATGCCAAGCTATTTACCTGTTATGACCTATGCTGACAATGCAGAATTACGTCGTGAGATGAGTCATGCATATAGCACCCGTGCGTCTGACCAAGGTCCAAATGCAGGTAAATGGGATAACAGCGAATTAATTGATGAACTGATGGCCTTACGCCACGAACTAGCGCAATTATTAGGTTTTAAAAACTACGCAGAAAAATCCCTAGCGACCAAAATGGCCGAATCGCCAGAGCAAGTGCTGAATTTCCTCAATGATTTAGCCGACCGAGCTCATCAGCAAGGGGAAAATGAACTGGCTGAACTGACCGCTTTTGCTAAAGAGCATTATGGTGTCGATACGCTTGAATCATGGGATCTAGCCTATTACAGCGAAAAACAAAAACAACATAAATTCTCATTAAATGATGAGCAGTTACGCCCTTATTTCCCTGAACAGCGCGTCCTGAATGGGTTGTTCGAGGTTGTACATCGTATCTATGGTTTAACTGCCAAAGAACGCAATGACGTCGAAACATGGCATAAAGATGTGCGTTTCTTCGAACTCTATGACGAAACCAATGCCCTGCGTGGTAGTTTCTACCTTGACCTCTATGCCCGTGAAAACAAACGTGGTGGGGCTTGGATGGACGATTGTGTAGGTCGTATGGTGCATAAAGATGGCTCACTACAAAACCCTGTCGCTTACTTAACTTGTAACTTCAACAAGCCACTCGGTGATAAACCTGCACTGTTTACCCATAATGAGGTCACTACCTTATTCCACGAATTTGGTCACGGCTTACATCATATGTTAACGCAAATTGATGTTGCAGATGTTGCAGGGATTAACGGTGTGCCATGGGATGCTGTCGAACTACCAAGTCAATTTATGGAAAATTGGTGCTGGGAGCCCGAAGCCCTCGAATTTATTTCTGGCCATTATGAAACTGGCGAACCATTACCAACAGAAATGCTCAATAGCATGTTAGCGGCGAAGAATTACCAGTCAGCCATGTTTGTTCTGCGTCAGTTGGAATTTGGTCTATTTGACTTCACCTTACACGCTGAATATGACCCAGCAAAAGGTGCGCAAGTCATGCCAACGTTATATGCAATTAAAGATAAAGTCGCAGTGGTTCCTTCACCTACATGGTCGCGCTTCCCACATGCTTTTAGCCATATTTTCGCAGGTGGCTATGCAGCAGGCTATTACAGCTACTTGTGGGCAGATGTGCTCGCGGCAGATGCATACTCACGCTTCAGTGAAGAAGGTATCTTTAATCGTCAAACGGGTCAGTCCTTCCTCGACAATATCTTAAGCCGTGGGGGTTCTGAAGAGCCAATGGCACTGTTTGAACGCTTCCGTGGCCGCAAGCCAGAACTTGATGCGATGTTAAAGAGCTATGGTATCCATGGCTAATGACATTGCGATCCAGTTGATCTGTGAAGAGGGTGCCGATCCCGGCACTCTCTCTCAACTTTCTGAAAAATGGCAGCTTTCTCATACCCCTGATGCCGTTATGGCTGTCGTACTTACGCCTGAAAATTTACAACTGCGTAAGCTAGATGAACCTAAATTAGGAGGAATTTTTGTCGACTTCGTCTCTGGGGCTATGGCCCATCGCCGTAAATTTGGAGGGGGTCGTGGTGAAGCTGTTGCCAAAGCTGTGGGAATCAAAAAAGATTATATTCCCGATGTGATTGATGCCACTGCTGGCCTAGGGCGTGATGCCTTTGTTCTCGCCGCTCTCGGTTGCCATGTCCGCATGTTGGAGCGCCATCCTGTGGTTGCTGCACTATTGGACGATGGCTTACAACGAGGCTATCAAGATGCAGAAATTGGCCCATGGTTACAAGAACGAATGTCATTGATTCATGCATCCAGTATTACAGCACTAAGCGAAATAACCCACGCGCCTGATGTTATCTATCTTGACCCGATGTACCCTCATCGACAAAAAAGTGCTTTAGTGAAGAAAGAAATGCGAGTATTTCAGTCATTGGTGGGAGCAGATGATGATGCAGATTCATTATTAGCCCCTGCGATTGCTTTGGCTAAACGTAGAGTAGTTGTTAAGCGCCCTGACTATGCAGAGCCCCTTGCGGGACAAAAAGCGCCATCAGCGATTACCACTAAAAACCATCGGTTTGATATCTATCCATGCATTAAAGATAACGAATAAACGTAACGGCGAAGGGCGTATGTACAGGTGAATTTATCAGTATGATACAGCCGCCCTTTCGCGTACGTTTTGAGGTCAGAGAATTACAACACACCCTGCCCAAGCATTGCATCAGCGACTTTTACGAAGCCCGCGATATTAGCACCTTGAACATAGTTTGTTTGTTTCTCTTCACCACCGAATTCCACACAATGCTGGTGAATATCCAACATGATATGGTGTAGACGAGCGTCAACTTTTTCAGCTTTCCAACCTAGACGAGCCGCATTTTGAGCCATCTCAAGACCTGACGTTGCCACACCACCTGCATTAGCCGCTTTACCTGGAGCAAACAGCACTCCCGCTTCAAGGAACAGTTCGGTTGCAGGGATCGTCGTTGGCATATTAGCCCCTTCAGCGACCGCTTTAACACCATTTTTGATTAACACTTTTGCTGCATCAACATCCAGCTCATTTTGTGTTGCACATGGCAGAGCAATATCGACAGGCACATTCCATGGTTGCTGGCCCGCTAAGTAAGTTAAGCCAAACTCTTTTGCATATTCTTCAATACGACCATAGTTGTTTTTGATTTCTTCCAAACGTGCAAGTTTTTCTGTTGTAAAACCGTCTTCATCAACCACAGTACCGCTTGAATCAGAAGCTGTAACCACTTTAGCGCCAAGCTCCATACATTTTTCAATGGTGTACTGTGCAACGTTACCTGAACCGGAAACTGCTACACGCATCCCTTCAAAGCCTAGGCCATGGCGTTTTAGCATTGCATTTGTGAAATAAACCAAACCGTAACCGGTTGCTTCAGGGCGAATTAAACTACCACCAAAAGACAATCCTTTACCGGTGAATACACAAGAAGTGTCATTAGACAGTTTTTTCATCATACCTGTCATAAAGCCCACTTCACGACCACCCACACCAATATCCCCCGCAGGGACGTCAGTATTAGAACCAATATGGCGATAAAGTTCTGTCATCAATGCTTGGCAGAAACGCATCACTTCACCATGGCTTTTACCTTTAGGATCAAAGTCAGAGCCACCTTTACCACCACCCATTGGCAATGTGGTCAGGGCATTTTTCAGTGTTTGTTCAAAGCCTAAAAATTTCAGAATGGATAAATTCACAGATGGATGAAAACGCATACCACCTTTGAATGGGCCGATTGCAGAGCTAAATTGTACACGCCATGCACGGTTGACTTGAACTTTACCTTGGTCGTCTACCCAACACACTCGAAATTGAATTACACGTTCAGGTTCAACAAAACGCTCAAGTAATGCTTGGTCACGATACTTCGCATTTTGCTCTAAGAACGGCCAAAGGGAAGTGAATACTTCACGTACCGCTTGTAGAAATTCAGGTTGAGAAGGGTCTCTTTTTTGGACAGACTCCAAGAACGAAGATAGTGATTGTGTCATCTATGTCTTCCTTTTTAACATGTAGTTGTTGTGATGTGCCTCACTCTTTCTTATCATTATTTTTAGGAAATGTGAGGTTGATTTGCGTTTGCCTATTGAATATATCATTAGTTTGTATTCTAAATTCAAGGTTTTTTTTCACTCTATAGCAAAATAAATTGCTTGACCTGCCAATAACTCCCTCAAAATACATATTTTGAAACAAAAAAAACGCCTGCATAAGCAAGCGTTTTTAGTGAATAATATTTCAAATAGCGTGATATGGATTATTCTTCATCATCATTTAGTGGCACAATCAACATATCCACATGGACTGTATTGATTAGCTGGCGAGCAGACGACATCAGCTTGCTCCAGAAATCTTGGTGGTGCCCACAGACCACTAAATCCATATTGTATTTTTTAATGGCATCGACCAGTACTTGGCCTAGATCACCGCTACCGCTGAGCGTTTCTTGAATTTCATAACCCGCGCCTGCAGATAAATCCTTCAGAGCATTACGCGTTTCATCAGTAATACGTTGCTGCATGTCACCAAGATTGACATCAATAAGACCGGTATAGAGGTCTGAATAGTTAACATCAACATGGATCATAGATACTTTGGCCCCGTAAGGTTTTGCCATAGAGACAGCCTTATCCAGTAATACTTTACTTTCAGGTGATAAATCTACCGCAACGAGAATATGTTTGTAAGCCATAAGTAAACTCCTTCCGAATGCTGATTATCTGGTGGTTATGCCTTCACCACATCTTTATGAATACTATACCTGCTAATTGTGATTATTAAGTGTTGCTTTGATCACATCTAAGCAGATTAACCTTAAAATCATCACTTCATATAACATTTTATAAAACAATAACATCATTCATTCAATATTAATATATTGCCCTAAAAAATTCGAGTTATGGAGACTCTTTTAGCTTAGGAAAACAACAAAGTTGCACTACAAACTGTGATATTAAAATTCAACTATTCAGGTTTATTTTCTTCAATATAAACAAAAGGTCATCACAAATTTGCACTAACTGCACTTTTTTTAAACAATAATTTATCCTACAATAAAACAACTGAGTATAAGTATAATTTTTCTGCTGTATTTCCTTTGCGACAATTGCTGTGAGCTTGAGCTAAGTTCTAAGGAGAGGATTATGTTCAGTATGATTGCATTGTTTTGGGCATTATGCATTTTGTGCATCTTAAATATGATGCGGTACTTTTCTTCCGTTCGTGTTCTATTGTCTATTTTAAGGGATTCAGACCCTCTGCTTTATCAATCCGTTGATGGTAATGGTTTTTTTACTACACACGGCCAGCTAAACAAGCAACTCCGGTTAGTTCGATACATAAATAACAAGCAATACCTTGAACATTATGACCCTGAAGTTATTTTGCGTTGTGAGCGAATCCGTAAGCAATTCATGATGATAAGCAGGCTCAGCATTCTTGTTATCGTGAGTTTAGCGTATTTATTGATAACAGGTTGACGGTGATCTTAACTTTCTAATGAAAAAATAGTGATGGCCTTTCGATCATCACTATTTTGTATATGTAGATTACTGTGTTCATGTAACTGTTAAAGGCTCCATACTCATGTATGAAGCCAAAATTAGCGCGACTAGATAAACAGCAGCGATAGCCAGTATAAACCGCCGGATAATACAATAGACACCGGTAAAGTTAATAACCATGCTAGCGCAATACTTTTAATGGTTTTTGTTTGTACACCACCACCATCGACAACCATCGTACCCGCCACTGCAGAAGATAAAACCTGCGTTGTTGAAACTGGCATACCAGTATAACTTGCCACACCGATAGAGACTGCTGCAGTTACCTGAGCAGATACACCTTGCGCATAAGTCATACCTTTCTTACCAATTTTCTCACCAATGGTCACAGCAACACGCTGCCAACCGAACATGGTGCCTAATGATAATGCTAAAGCAACCGCAATAATGATCCACAGTGGTGCATATTCAACGGTATACAGCAAATCATTACTGAGTTTTTTCAGTAAGCTAGCATCTTTGGAACTTGTTTCTGGTAATTTCGCAACCGCATTCGCAGTATCAGAGATACACATCAGCAAACGGCGTGCGTGGTTACGTTGGTCTGGCGTCAGCTCTTCATAACTTTGAATGCCATCAAGCATCGTTTGAGCTTGATTTAAAATAGCGCCAGTACGTGTGCTATCACAATGGAATTCACCACCGGGTTCATCACTACTTTCTGCAACGGTCGGGGCATTTTCTATTGCATGGTTTAACGCTGGTTTATGTGTTTCATAGTATTGTTGCAGGTGGACAACCGCATCATGTGTTTTTGCGATGTCATAACCGTTAGAATTCATATTCATAACGAAACCTGCTGGAGCAACACCAATTAGCACCAGCATGATAAGACCGATGCCTTTCTGGCCATCGTTCGCACCATGGGAGAAACTCACCCCAACTGCTGACAAAATCAATGCAGTACGAGTCCAGAATGGTGGCTTACGCTTACCATCTTTTTTCTCACGTTCCGCAGGTGTTAAGTGAATACGACGACGTTTCTTTGTGCCACTCCAATAACGGCGCAAAAAGAAAATCATCAAGCCGGCAATCACAAAACCGATAGCGGGAGACAAAATTAATGACATGAAAATACTGATCATTTTCGGTATATTCAAGGCATCAACGACAGACGAATCAGTCACAATCGCGTTGGTTAAACCCACCCCGATTATTGCCCCGATAAGCGTGTGTGAACTGGAAGCAGGAATACCTAAGTACCAAGTTCCAAGGTTCCAAATAATTGCGGCCAAGAGCAATGAAAAAACCATTGCAAGGCCGTGAGCTGAGCTCACATTAAGCAAGAGGTCTGTTGGTAAGAGGTGGACAATGGCATATGCAACGCTCAACCCTCCCAGCAAGACACCAAAAAAGTTAAAAACCCCTGCCATGACAACTGCGAACTGAGCCCGCATTGCTCTGGTATAAATAACCGTTGCTACCGCGTTAGCGGTGTCATGGAAGCCATTTATAGCCTCATAGATCAGCACAAACAACAGTGCCAGAACTAATAATAGACCTGTATGAAATTCTAAACCTGTAAAAAGATGTAGCATAGACGTTAAGCCATTATATGTTGGACATGAACGCGGCGCATTATCAGTGACAAACGCTGGCGGTGGAAGCAAAATCTAACCTTTTTTTGATTTAACTACCCATCAAAAAAGTAGCTCATAGCAATTACTCCATATATTTCAACGAATTATAGCAATCAAACTTATTCTGAATTTTTGAAACTTTTTAACGATATTTCCAGAAAATAATCGTTGTTTGCTTTTTTTAGACGAATTTCTCTAATTATAATACGTCCTGTATAGTTTTCATCAGTTCTTCCTCAAAGCTTTACATTACAATCTCGATGAGATGACGTAAAATATCCCAGTTATCAATGTAATTATGCTTAAAATCAAACATATATAGAGACACTTATTGTGAAAAATTTCGACGTTATTATTTTAGGTGCTGGCGCAGCAGGTTTGTTTTGTGCCTCACACTCTGGCAAACGCGGTTTGAAGACGCTAGTGGTTGATAACGGGAAAAAATTAGGCAGGAAAATATTGATGTCCGGTGGCGGGCGCTGCAATTTCACTAATATGTATACAGAGCACAGCAATTACATTTCTACGAACCCGCACTTTTGTAAGTCAGCACTTGCTCGCTATACACAGTGGGATTTTATTGCCTTAGTCGCTAAATATAATATCCCTTATCATGAAAAAACCTTAGGGCAGCTTTTTTGTGATAATAGCGCACAAGACATCGTCGATATGCTGCAAAGTGAGTGTAACCTACCTAATATCACTATTAAGTTACGCAGTGAGGTCACTGCCGTTGACAAAATAGATGAAGGGTTTTTAGTCACAATTAACGGCTCTCAAGTAAGCACCCACTCACTTGTCGTTGCAACTGGTGGATTATCGATGCCTGGTTTAGGTGCAACCCCCTTTGGCTATCGTCTTGCGGAACAGTTTGGGCATACTATTATTCCAACACGAGCAGCACTGGTGCCCTTCACTTTACATAAACCCCTTTTAGAAACATTACAGGTACTTTCAGGCATCTCTGTCCCGGCAACGGTAACAGCGGCAAGCGGCACCGTATTTAAAGAAAATATTTTATTCACCCATCGGGGGCTTTCTGGTCCAGCCATTTTGCAAATATCCAGCTACTGGAACTCTGGTGAGTACGTAAGTATTAACTTACTTCCCGATATTGCCATAAATGATTTTATCGCTTCAGAGAAACACCAGCACCCAAATCAATCGTTGAAAAATACCTTAGCTAAAATACTACCTAAACGGCTAATTGAGATATTACAAGCTCAAGGGCAAATCCCTGAATGTGCGCTAAAACAGCTTAACCATCCTCAAATTGAAGCGTTACACACCACATTACACCAATGGCAGGTACAGCCTAATGGAACGGAAGGTTACCGCACCGCTGAAGTAACATTGGGTGGTGTTGATACTCACGAAATATCGTCTAAAACTATGCAATCGCTTAAAGTGTCTGGTCTGTACTTTATTGGTGAAGTGATGGATGTGACTGGCTGGCTGGGGGGTTACAATTTTCAATGGGCATGGAGTTCCGCGGCTGCATGTGCGGAAAGCTTG
Organism: Providencia sp. PROV141; assembly: GCF_028481645.1. Lineage (NCBI taxonomy): Bacteria > Pseudomonadati > Pseudomonadota > Gammaproteobacteria > Enterobacterales > Morganellaceae > Providencia > Providencia sp. PROV141. The sequence goes on from NZ_JAMPPR010000036.1 coordinate 24,033, forward strand.
CCTCTCCCTTTTGCAGAATAATAGAAAAAAGACTGGAAACATACTCAGTCTTAATCTGACGCTTAACGGAATTATTCCGTTAGGAGTATCCTCCTGTATTGATGTCCAAAAAAACTTAATCCATTGAAAAATAATGGTTAATATTTAATTTCATATAAATCATATAATTGCAGTTTTAATTATAAGATATATTATTTTGGTTAAAAATAATGCTTTACAAACGATAGTGATAACTATTATCATTATCATCACTTCCTCGATAGGGTTACTTAGTCACCCTTTTGCAGGGGGTACGACATTGCTCACATTGCTTCCAGTGTTTACTTTAGCCAGCCTTGCGCTGGCTATTTTTTTATCCACACCACAATTCTCTGCAATCACCGCGTATCTTATTCAAATTTTTTGGATCCTATGGTTAATGGGAGCTACTTTTCTCTGCATATAAATTGGTTAAACTGTCATCAACACATTTAGAGCGAGTTCAACCAAGGTTGAAATCCGTACAGGAGAGAACACGATGATTTATTTACGCAAAGCAAACGAACGTGGTCATGCAAACCATGGATGGCTCGACAGTTGGCATACTTTTTCATTCTCTAGCTACTATGATGAGCAATTTATGGGCTTTTCTGCACTGAGAGTGATTAATGAAGACTTTATTGCTGCGGGCCAAGGGTTTGGAACTCACCCCCATAAAGATATGGAAATATTGACCTATGTGCTCAATGGGACTGTCGAACATAAAGACAGCATGGGCAATATGGAGCAAATCCCTGCGGGTGAATTCCAAATTATGAGTGCGGGTACAGGTATTCGTCATTCTGAATATAACCCAAGCAATGAAGAAGAGCTACACTTGTACCAAATTTGGATCATTCCTGAGAGAACAGGTATTGAGCCACGTTATGAGCAAAAACGGTTCGATTCCAAAGATGGCAAGCAATTGGTGCTATCACCGAATGCACGTGATGGCTCATTAAAAGTTTATCAAGATATGGAACTGTGGCGCTGGGCATTACCTGCAAATGAAACCCACACTCATGCGGTCGCTGATAAGCGAGTTGTATGGATTCAAGTCGTTAAAGGGAATGTGGAAATCAATGGCCAAAAAGCAACCACCAGCGATGGTTTAGCTATTTGGCAAGAAACAGCACTCACCATCAAAGCAAGTGAAGATAGTGAAATCCTGTTGTTTGACTTACCATCCGCAGAATAATCATTTTCACAACAAAAAGGCTCTACTGATGTAGAGCCTTTAATATTTGCTGATTCACAAAACTAGTTACAGTTTTGGCCCGGCTTTCACCAGTGCAGCACCTGCTGGCGTGTCCGTGTACTTATCAAAGTTATTCACGAAGCGTTCCGCTAAGTCTTTCGCTTTTTCATCCCACTGTGCTTTGTCTGCATAAGTATTACGTGGGTCAAGGATATTGGTATCCACACCCGGTAATGCTGTTGGGACTTCTAAATCGAACACTGGCAGTTTAATCATGTCCGCTTTTTCGATATCACCACTTAAAATAGCGTCGATGATGGCACGTGTATCTTTGATGGAGATACGTTTGCCTGTACCGTTCCAACCTGTATTCACTAAGTAAGCTTTCGCGCCAGCCGCTTCCATACGTTTAACTAATACTTCAGCGTATTGTGTTGGGTGCAATGATAAGAATGCAGCGCCAAAACATGCAGAGAATGTCGGAGTCGGTTCCGTCACACCACGCTCTGTCCCTGCTAATTTCGCGGTAAAGCCTGACAGGAAGTGGTACTGCGTTTGCTCAGGCGTTAAACGAGAAACAGGTGGCAACACACCAAATGCATCTGCGGTTAAGAAGATAACTTTTGTTGCATGACCCGCTTTAGAAACAGGTTTTACAATGTTGTCAATGTGGTAGATTGGATAAGAAACACGGGTGTTTTCCGTTTTTGAACCATCATTGAAATCAACAGTACCATCTGCCAACACCATCACGTTTTCCAATAACGCATCACGTTTGATAGCGCCATAGATGTCTGGCTCAGCTTCTTTAGATAAGTTGATCGTTTTTGCGTAGCAACCGCCTTCAAAGTTGAATACGCCGTCATCATCCCAACCGTGTTCATCGTCACCAATTAACTTACGTTTTGGATCGGTAGAAAGTGTGGTTTTACCTGTTCCAGATAAACCAAAGAAAATGGCGACATCGCCTTTTTCGCCGACGTTAGCAGAACAGTGCATAGATGCAATGCCTTTTAATGGCAGTAGGTAGTTCATCATAGAGAACATACCTTTCTTCATTTCGCCGCCGTACCAAGAGCCACCGATCAGTTGCATGCGCTCTGTTAAGTTGAACGCAACAAAGTTTTCTGAATTCAAACCTTGTGCTTCCCAGTTCGGGTTAGTACATTTCGCGCCGTTCATGACGATGAAATCAGGTTCGAAGCCCACTAGCTCTCCATCTGATGGGCGAATGAACATGTTTTTAACGAAATGTGCCTGCCATGCAACTTCAGTAATGAAACGTACTTTTAGACGAGTGTCGGCGTTCGCACCACAGAATGCATCAATGATAAACAAACGTTTACCAGACAGTTGTTCAGTCACTAAATGTTTGAGATCCGCCCAAACTTCTTGTGACATCGGTTTGTTGTCGTTTTTACCTTTACCTTGGTCTGCCCACCAAACTGTATCGCGAGTCACGTCATCACGTACAATATATTTATCTTTTGGTGAACGACCTGTAAAGATACCTGTATCAACCGCAACAGCACCTAAAGTAGTTACTGTTCCACGCTCATAACCTTCAAGTCCTGGCTTAGTTTCTTCCGTGAATAATAGCTCGTAACTTGGGTTATAAACCACTTCAGCTACATCATGAATACCGTACTTTTCAAGTTCCTTCAGGGTAATGCTTTTAGCGCTCATTATATTGCTCCTGGTAAACATAATTAATCTGCGGATGATCATAATTCTTTACGACTAATTAACAGCGATTGCTATCAAAGAATTGAAAATGTATAATTTTTTTTAATTCATAATGAGACTTAGAGCACGTAATAATGCTTTAAAATTATAAAAAAAGGGTGCAGAATTGCACCCTTGTCACATAATTAGGTTGCTAAATCGTATCAGTGAAGTTGCTGATTTAGCTCATTATTTAACCCTTGAAGATCGGATTCAATAAATACGTAATGTGAGCCACAAAATTCACACTCCATATCAATTTTTCCATCTTTGTGTAAAATATCGATAACATCTTCCTTCGGTAACGTTGCTAATGTACTTTCGCAGCGCTCCCTTGAACAAGTACAACGAAACTCAACAGATTGTGGGTCATATAACGTGACATCTTCTTCATGATAAAGACGGTGTAAAACCTCTTTCACATCCAATGTACTCAGCTCTTGGCCTTTAATCGTGGCAGTCAGTTGCACTAAGTGGTCAAAGAAATCATGGCTTGTTTCATTTGCTGCAGGTAAAACTTGCAACAACATGCCGCCTGCACTGGGTTTCCCATCCACTTCACCCACACGGATGAATAAACGGGTTGGCAATTGCTCTGACTGGCGGAAATAGGCATCAATGCTTTCTTCAATTGAATCCCCTTCGATCGCCACAATTCCTTGATAACGTTCACCTTGGTTCGGTGTGATGGTAATCACCATAAAACCATTACCAATCATCTGCTTCAGAGTGCTACCAGCCACAACAGGGCCATCTACACGTGCAACACCGCGCATCTGTTGTAAATTATTACCATTGATAACCGCCAGATTAACCGGCCCATCACCTTGAATTTGAACAGTAATATCACCATCGAACTTCAACGTTGCCGTCAATAAACTGGTAGCAACAAGTAACTCACCTAACAAACCTTTCACCGCTGTTGGGTAGTCATGGTTTTCTAAAATATGTTCAAAGGTTTCATCAACACTGATCATTTCTCCACGAACGGAATGTTGCTCAAATAAAAAACGGTGGAGTAAGTCTTGGTTTGCCATAATATCTCTCTATTGCTCGGGCTGTTGCTCAGGCCGTCATCAAGACGACTCATGAGAATTTGTTTGTTTAAACTTTAATAGAGTACGCCGTTCTTTCTTATCTGGACGTCGCTCTGGATGTGGCATCGTAAGTGCATTCATCTTACGCGCTTGTGCCATTTTCTCTCGTTGCTCAATGCTTTCTACGGTTTCACAGTACAGCAACTGTGCTTCCGGTGCGCCTTTACGCTGGCTGCTAATTTGCATGATTTCAACCGTCCGTTCATCATTACCTTGCCGAAGCTTAACGATTCCGTGCAGCTCAACAATTTTCCCGGGCTTAGTTCTTTGCCCATTATAATGAACTTTACCGCCTTCAATCATTTCACGGGCAATTGCACGCGTTTTATAAAATCGCGCAGCCCACAGCCATTTATCAAGGCGAACAGGTTCCATAGTGGATTGATTCATGGTGCCTCCTCAACATAAGTCTGAATCAAACTAAGAAGAGGCTCCCTCTATTTTCGGGATGATACTATCGACGATAGGAAGGGGGATTAGCCTCAAAGCATTTATCATAATATTCTGTGATATTACGCAAACGCTTTTTATTATTCAAAACACGTAGCACAATCAACGAACCATTTAACAACGCACATACCAACAGAAATAGGATAAAAAGTGAACTACATATATACTGAGACACCACTTTTGCATTGGGCTCTTCATGCAACACAATTTGCAATGTGCCATTGGCATCTACTGATAAACTCGTAATAACCCCTTCAATATTGAACGGTGTATTGATTAGAAGATTTGATAACCTTTGCAATTCTTGCCAACGCTGTAATGGCGATAGCTCATTAAAAGAGGCTCCTGGTATCGAATCGACTAAAGGCTTATTTTCATCACTAATTAATAAAACACCGCCAGGAGGCGGACTATTAAGTTTGCGCACTTCTCTATCTATTTCTATTCTGATGAAATCATATATGGTGTCTTCCACAATGTTTTCCAAGGCCTCAGCGCTCCCCGCACGTAATAAAACATGAGCCCCTTTTAATTTTCCTGTGGACGCCTTCTTTACTAATGTAGGCCAATCCTCTGTACTTCCGAGGTTAGTCAGCGCATTTTTTAATTTTAAGCAGTTATCCGAATTATGGCACAGTTGTTCTGTTCCCATAATAATAGCCGAAAAATCAAAGATGATATTCATCCCTGATTTCATAATATCGCGCTGTAACCTTGGATTAACCCCTACTGAGTTTTTGTCTGGATGTAATTGGCTTTTGACAGTATCAAGCAATGATATTGAGCGTTCGACAACCTCAGATTGAGGTTCAGTCAGTAAACTAACATCATTCCAATAAATACCAGAGCAATCAAACGGTACAAATTGAGCTTGGTTTTCTTTATTCAAATTCGGTGGGCGGTAACACATCCCTTTACCTTGGGCAACTAATGTATCCCCCACTTTAAGCTGACGAGCAACGAGATCATTCGGGTTTTCAACCGTGATTTTCTCTGTACCACCTAACCAAGCAAAACCCAGTTTTATCGGCAGCCCCATCGGTTGATATGCAAATATCAGAGACATCGTTAATAATGCCCCAACTAACATCAATACATTCTTCTTGAACCGTTTGTATGGGTAATAACGTTCTTCTTCATGCAACGAAAGGTATTTACCGAGTTTAACCACCTCACCCGTCGCATAAAAATCAATATTAACGGCTTGGTTTTCTTCGTATTTTAAATAATTTCCCCAATGACTGGGGTAATGCAAATCAATCCCCGCAATAGAGGTATTTGTTGAATATTTTTTATCAAGCTCGCCATAAAGTTCCCAACGCTTTGGCTGACCATGAATACATTGAATATCTTGGTATTTTCGAGGAAACATCCTCGAGCGAAAAAGAACAAGTAACCCAATGACAAACGTAATCATTGAAATCACTAACCCCGATTCCTGTAATAACGGGATTGAAACGAGGGTTAAATAACCAAATAAAAAACTCAGGCAAACGATCGCAGCGCCAAGCCAGCCCGTAGAATGGTGTAATCTATGCTCTTCTATCGTCTCTTTACGAACTTTTAATCGTTCAATGCTATGTTGACCACGTTCTTGAATGGCAGCATCAGGCAATATTGAATCGAGTGGCACGCCAGTTTGCCATTCACTACTAAAATCTTTCAATGAGTGACTATTCATTGAAATAATCAATGGTAAATGATCTGTTTCAACTATCTCCATGACATTTTGGCGCTGCAAAAACGGTTCAAGCTGTGAAGGGAGCTGAACTTCAATGGTATCAATAAAATAACGCCAGCTATTTCCCTGCTCTTGGCGTAAGTTAAAACGCGTTAATGAGTGACAAACTGTTGCAATTGTTGAATTTTTTTTGATTTGCCATGGATGTTGAGAAGAATTTATTGATACAGTAGAGCAATAATTTAAATACTGAGAGATGGTTTGGTAATCTGAATCAATCATTTTTCTAAATGATGGTGACGCTACAGAGGGTATTTGATAGACACCAGAATGCCGCCCCCGCCTAAAGTATAGGAAGGAAGCCATTATAGTCAGGCTAATAACAATTATAGCCGTTATAATGACATGGTTTAGCATTGTTTCCCCAATGAAAAATGAATAAGAAAAGCATATCAACCCTCAGGCTTTCTAAAAATAAGCCAATTCCTATTCTATTTAGGATTTTTATTTTAAATTACAACATCTTGTAAAAAAATATTTTATTTATTTATCCGTGCTATTTTTGAACGACGATTATACTAACAGCATTTTATCGACTCGATAATATCTATCATTTTATTTTGATATAGGTCATAGTTGTACGATGATTTCAAAATACGGGCAGTGCTAAGTAAAACGCGTCTCGTAAATCAATGAAATATGCTTTTAGCAATAGATTTCACTCATCCTGTTCGGAAATCGTTATGACAGAGTTAAAAAAACCTAAAATCTTGAATATTCAAGATGTTGCTCAATCAAAATTATTCAGCATTCAATCAGTTGACCTCGAATTTAGTAATGGCGAAAAACGAGTCTATGAAAGAATGCGGCCCGCAAAACGTGAAGCGGTTCTTATTGTTCCTATCATGGGTGATAACCTCATCCTCATTCGCGAATACGCTGTCGGGATTGAAAGCTATGAATTAGGCTTTCCCAAAGGTGCTATCGACCCCGGTGAAATCGCCATTGAAGCAGCCCAACGTGAACTCAAAGAAGAAATAGGTTATGGCGCTAATCACATTGTTCAGCTTGCCAAGCTTACGATGTCACCATCATACTTCTCGAGCAAAATGAATATTCTTATCGCCCAAGACTTATACAGTGAAAAACTCGAAGGAGATGAGCCTGAACCTCTACAACAAGAGCTATGGCCAATATCTCGAATGATGGAATTACTGGAACACCCTGATTTCAACGAAGCTCGGAATATTAGCGCACTTTTCTATCTAGAACGTTACCTAAAAAGTGGTAAGTAAAAACACCTATTATTGTATCAGCTGCATGTGATTTCCATAACCAATTATTAATATCGGCACATAACCTTCTGATATATTAAATGTCTCTATAGAAAACACCCCATGTTTTTAATCAACAATGGGGTGCTAATTGAGAGAGTTTAGCCAACAATAATTTTAAAATAGCTCTTGGCTAGCCCCACCTTCCGTAGAAATTGTCGTGCCTACCTCTTGTACTGCATGTTCTTTCGGTTCTGTTCCTTCAATAAAATACTCACGACGGGAAGAACCTAACTTGCCTGTCCGGCTATCAATGGATACGGAAATAACCCCTTTAGGTGGCTTCATTGTTTTCACAGGCACTCCATCCAAAATAGACTTCATAAAGTCGTCCCACATTGGCTGTGCGCTTTTAGCCCCCGCTTCACCACGACCTAGAGTACGCCTATTGTCATCGAAACCTATCCATGCTGAAGCAACAACATCTGGACCATAGCCAGAGAACCAAGCATCCTTCGAGCTATTCGTTGTTCCTGTTTTCCCACCAATATCACGCCGACCACCTAAGTCTCTCGCTGCACGCCAACCCGTACCAGACCAACCAGGCTCGCCATAGATATTGGTCATCATCGCATCCCTAATTAAGAATGCGAGTGGGGTATTAATCACATGAGGCGCATATTGGTCACCAGAGTTCCCGTCTAAGTTAGATGCCGTTGTTAATTCCATTGTCGGCTCTTGTATGACAGTATTATCACCCGATTGCGTCACTTCTTCGGTAGATTCATCATCCATACCTTTACTCGCAATAGTACGTTCAGTATCCCCATAAATCACTGGAATATTCGTGCAATCAGGGCATGCTATTTTAGGATTGGCTTCAAAAATAACCTCATCATTATGATTTTCGATCTTCGAAATATAATATGGGTCAATCAAATATCCACCATTGACCATGACGGCATATCCACGAACCATTTGCATTGGTGTAAATGATGGCGCACCTAGCGCTAACGCCTCTGTACGGTTAATATTTTCCGCAGGGAAACCAAAGCGAGTTAAATAATCAGCGGCATAGTCCACACCCATGGCTCTCATTGCGCGAACCATCACAACATTTTTTGATTGACCTAAACCTTGACGCAAACGAATAGGCCCATCATATCGAGGAGGTGAATTCTTAGGACGCCAATCAGAACCTGCGCCCGCATCCCAACGACTAATCGGCACATCATTAAGTAATGATGATAATGTCAGGCCTTTATCCATCGCAGCGGTATACAAGAAAGGTTTAATATTCGAACCAACTTGGCGTAATGATTGGGTAACCCGGTTAAACTCACTCATATTGAAGTCAAAACCACCAACAAGCGCAATAATTGCACCGTCATTCGGATTCAAAGCAACAAATGCAGCATTTACATCAGGCACTTGCCCTAACCACCAGTTATCTTTAACTTTTCGAACCCAAATTTGCTCACCCACTTGCATCACTGCATTTACAGCTCTTGGCGCGGCGCCTTGCTGAGTATCTGAAATAAATTTACGTGCCCAACGCACTCCGGTCATCGTAATTGGGATTTGCGAGCCATCAGCTAACATCACTTGTGCTTCTGAAGCCGTTGCAGATGTCACGACGGCTGGCATTAATGGCCCATAAACAGGCATTTTCTTCAATTTTTCAACAATCTGCTCTGCTGTCCAAGCCGCTTCATTTTGTTTCCATAAAACTTCGGCAGGACCGCGATAGCCATGGCGAGTATCGTAGTCGATCAAATTATTACGAACTGCGGTTGTTGCTGCTTCCTGATCTTTGCGGATCACCGTAGTGTAAACCTTATACCCATCGGTATAGGCATCTTCACCATATTTATCAAACAAGGTTTGACGTGCCATCTCGGCTAAATACGGCGCAGAAAAATCGATTTTCGGCGCATGATACGAAGCAACTATTTTTTCATTTTTTGCTTGTTCATACTGGTCTTGAGTAATGTATTTCTCCTCAAACATACGAGAAAGAACCACATTACGACGACTTACCGCACGGTCATAAGAATACAGCGGGTTAAATGTAGAAGGCGCTTTTGGCAAACCCGCAATCATCGCGATTTCACTAAGCGTCAACTCATCCACTGTCTTACCAAAATAAACATACGCAGCCGCCCCAACGCCATAAGCACGGTTACCTAAATAAATTTTATTCAGGTACAGCTCCATAATTTCATCTTTAGTAAAAAGCTGCTCAATGCGAATAGCCAAAAAAGCCTCTTTCACTTTACGCATCAAAGTTTTTTCAGGACTTAAATAAAAGTTTCTCGCGAGCTGCTGAGTAATCGTACTGGCTCCCTGAGAAGCATGACCAGATGAAGCCATGACAGTAACAGCTCGGAAAATACCAATAGGGTCAATCCCATGGTGATCATAAAAACGGCTATCTTCAGTTGCAATAAACGCTTTTATCATTAAAGGAGGAATTTCTGCCAGCGGTAAAGGAATACGACGCTTTTCCCCGTATTGGGCAATCAATTCGTTATCCGCACTGTATACCTGCATTGGAATTTGCAGACGAATGTCTTTCATTGTCGCGACATCGGGTAACTCACCTTCGACATATTTATACATGCCATAAATCGAGGCGGTTCCCAAAAAAATGCAACAGAAAACAAGAATAAAAAAATATTTTACGAACTTCACCGGAAAATTCCCATGCTCGGCTAACAAGAGGGTTTAGATATCACTAACACACAGTATAAAGCTTATACAGCACAATAGAAAACGTAATTTATTTGTTAATGATAAGGAAATTAACTATGTATACATCAAAATGGAACATTGGGATCGACCTATATCGAGATAGAATCCAGCTAGTCGCTGCAAAGCGGCGCAGACAATACTGGCATTTATGTGAATGTTGGCAGCAGCAATTACCATTCGAATTAACGGATAATTCTAGCCATCAGCAGTATGCAATTTTACTGGATATTTTATTACAATGGCGTCAGAAATTACCTAAAAAGTGTTCAGTATCCTTCGCATTACCTGCCGTTCGTACAATAAAACAACAAATTTCATTACCCAGTGAAATCAAATTGCCACAACCGGAATTAGGGTGGTATTTACAATCTCAAGCTGAAAAACGTTTTTCTATGCACGCCCAAGAGCTGGTCATCGACTATCGCGTCATCAAACAACAAGTTCATTTTAACGCAGCTCGCCAGTCAGATATTACCTTTTGGCAAAATCTATTTGCAGAAAGCGGGTTTAACTTACTTGCTATTGATGTCGCCCCCATAGCTTTACGTTATGTCGCAAGAAATGCGAGTTTACCCGATGAATGTTGGGTTATTCATTATCGACAAGGTGAATGGCTTTGGTCAGGGCCAACTAGCCAACCAGCGAATTACAACCATCTACAAGATACCGACATACCGACACTTTCCCACTTGCTGCCCTTTCTTGATCAAGACGATACTCCCCCTACTTCGCCTATCTACCTGATTACAGATCATCAACATATTCATCACACCGCTAAGGTTGCTCATCACTGGGAATTACGTCAGGCTTTTCAACAGCATAATATTAAATTACCGCAATTATTGGGGGATTTTGTGATTGCTGCCGGCCTTGCTTTACGTCATGGAGATATTTAACTGATGGAACTATACCAAGTTAATTTTCTCCCTTGGCGCCAACGGCAAATAAAAAAGAAGATACGAGAGTTTTTACTCTTTTGCTTTGTAGTTTGCTGTTCAGTAATTATAGCTTGTATTTTTTTACTTTTATTTCAAAAAATTGAAATAGATGACCTAAAAAATAGAAAGCATAATAGCCAACTGCAATATGAACAGATACAGCAATTAACATTGCAGATCACGGCTCAACAAACACAGCTCAACCGTTTGATGAACAAAAAAAGACAAGTAGATAGCATCATAGAAAATAACCAATTTTTACTTAGGCTATTACAAAATCTTCCAACTATAACCCCACCCAAAAGTTGGCTAACAAATCTACAGTTAATGGATAACAAACTAGAGATCAAAGCTAACAGTTATGATTTTCAAGATATCAATTCACTCGGCGTACAGCTTAAAAGACACCCCGGTTTAAGTGATATTCAATTGAAAAAAATCAGCCGAGTGAATCAATTAAACCGTTTACACCTAACTGCCAAATACCAAGGGGAGCTCGATGAGTGAATCTACACATTCTTTTTGGTACCGCCCTTTTTGGCAACAAACGCTACCGGTTTGGTTCTTCATGGCTCTTTGTATCATTACTGGGTATTTTTTATACTGGAAAGAAAATCAAAATCAGATTATGGAATTAGCTACTGAGAACCTGAGCTTAATTGAAGCAATTGCAAAAGAAACAAAAACTCTTCACCACTCACCTTCGTTGCAACTACTAGAAAAGCAGGCTCAATTGTTAAAGCAATCAATTGATATTAAAGAAGCACCTCTTGAATTACTTACACAGTTAAATACTTTACTTTCTCGTTCTTCAGTCACACTTAATCAATTGCAACCCACAGATATCAATACCTATTTTATGGAGTTCCAAGGCAATTTTGCTGCTATTTATCACGTTATAGAGCAGCTTCTTACTCTTCCTCAAACTCAGAGATGGCATTTCCAAGATATAAAAATACATTTAAAACAAGGAATTATCATTACCGCCATCTCATTTTCATTTTTCAACGACACTCTCGCCATCAAGGATGATAACCATAATGAATAACTCACTAACTAACATTCTCATGATAATTATTGGGGGACTCTTCTTTTTGTCTTCATTTTTAGTCTCTGCCGAAGAAATTAGAGATCCTTTTGCACCACTTACCCCACCTTTGGTAATAGAAAATCAGCCCACCTCAGAGATTACAATAGCGCCAATAGCACCAAGTAAAACACTACTAACCGAAAAAATATTTAAATTAGTCTCAGTCAATGCCCAAGAGGTTCGCCTCCTATTAGAACACCCTGATACTTCATTATTATCAACAAATGCATCTATCCATCACGATATCGCAACAAACAGTCTTATTATTAAAGATGTTCCAGATCGGTTAGCACTGATTGATGAATGGATAAAACATAAAGATATACCGAATAAACAAGTGCAAATCACTGCACATATCATTAGTAGCAGCCGAACTGCATTACAAGAATTGGGTTTAGAATGGGGCATGATGGCAGGGGGAAATCTGAGCACTAATCATTTACATCGTTACAACCGTTACTCTTCAATATCCGGGCAATTTTCCTTCAATGTTCTTAGCCTTGGAGAGGGTTTACTTGAAATGAAACTTAAAGCATTAGAAAAAGAAAATTTGCTTTCTATTATTGCGAGTCCTCGTTTAGTTGCTTCACACCAACAACCCGCAAGTATTCAGCAAGGTACAGAGATCCCCTATGTCACCAGTAATGAAAAGAAAACGCACGTACAATTTAAAGACGCTGTACTCGGAATGGATGTCACTCCCGCTATTGTGCGTGATGAAAAAGTTGAGTTAAATCTAAAAATTAGTCATAACTCGCCTGATACTGCACTCACTAGCAGTCAACATCATCACTTGGCCATCAATAAGCAAGAAATCGCAACGACCGTTACTATCAAAAATAATGAAACCCTTATCCTTGGGGGAATTTTTCAACAAAAACAAGAAAAAACAGAGACGGGGTTACCTTTTTTATCTCACATTCCTTTTCTAGGTACATTATTCACAAATACGGCAGAGCATATAGATAAACGTGTCCTTATCGTTTTTATAACACCAAAACTTATCAATATTTAATATAGAAAAAATAACGCATATACTTCAAATAGTTGAATAAGCAATAAGTCAAAGATGACAAAAAAAAATATTTTTTATGCCATAAACCTACCGGATAAATTTGACGCTGACGTCGTTTTAGCATACAAGGTTATCCATTGAGTGTTCTAACTATCCGTAGATTAAAGAACAAGCTGTCAGTCGCTTATAAAACAGCCACAATTAATGTTGCTCTACACTTAACAGAAATAACTTGCTGATACCAATAGCTAGAAACTGTTAAAAACCATGATAAACAAGGCATTAGACAACATAGACGGCTCAAATATAGAAACCTGCAATTTTAAATATGGCACTTTGCTTGCTTAGTGCCATATTTATATAGTTGCAATTCAGGTTGATGTATTGAGATAATTTTCTTATCTGATCTCACATCATCACTTATGAGGTTTCAGTTTAGGTCCCGCCGCTAATCTGATTGGCGGGGCGGGTAATCATTAACGAATAATCGTAGTAATACCAAAAAACATGGCAGAGAAACGCAATATCTTTCTGGTTGGACCAATGGGTGCTGGCAAAAGTACTATTGGCCGTCAGTTGGCTCAACAGCTTAATATGGAGTTTTTCGACTCTGATCACGAGATAGAAAAACGCACTGGCGCAGATGTAGGCTGGGTATTCGACCTTGAAGGTGAAGAAGGCTTTCGCGATCGCGAAGAAAAAATCATCAATGAGCTTACAGAGAAACAAGGCATTGTTTTAGCAACAGGCGGTGGCTCTGTTAAGTCCAAAGAGACCCGTAATCGCCTATCCGCTCGCGGTGTCGTTGTTTATCTTGAGACCACCATTGAGAAACAATTATCTCGTACACAACGTGACAAAAAACGTCCACTATTACAAGTTGACGAACCTGCGCGTGAAGTTCTTGAGAAACTGGCTGACGAACGCAATCCGATGTATGAAGAAATTGCTGATATTACTATTCATACTGATGAGCAAAGCGCTAAAGTTGTTGCCAGCCAAATCATTGAACTATTAGAAAAAAACTAATTATTCATGGTGTTATTTTCAAAAATGAACTTAAGGTAAAGCAAGATGGAAAAAGTCACCGTCACTCTAGACGAACGTAGTTATCCAATCAATATTGCACCCGGCTTATATCAACAAACGGATGCATTTTGGCCATTAACTGCAGGTCAACGAGCAATGGTTGTGACAAATGAAACTCTTGCCCCTATTTATCTCGATAAGATAAAGCATGTTCTTGAATCTTCAGGTGTAAAAGTTGATACCATCATTCTACCAGACGGTGAACAATACAAATCATTATTCATTATGAATGATGTATTTACCGCATTACTTGAAAAACACCATAACCGTGACACCACCCTCATCGCTCTTGGTGGGGGCGTCATTGGCGATTTAACCGGTTTCGCAGCAGCAAGTTATCAGCGTGGAGTGCGTTTTATTCAAGTTCCTACGACCTTATTATCTCAAGTGGACTCTTCTGTCGGTGGTAAAACCGCTGTCAATCATCCATTAGGGAAAAATATGATCGGTGCATTTTATCAACCCGCTTCTGTTGTGGTTGATCTCAACTGTTTAAAAACACTTCCACCAAGAGAACTCGCTTCTGGCTTAGCTGAGGTCATTAAATATGGCATTATCCTCGATAGTGACTTTTTTAGCTGGCTAGAAGATAATATTGATGCTCTCGTTGCTCTTGATGACCACGCGATGGCCTACTGTATTCGCCGTTGTTGTGAATTAAAAGCACAAGTCGTTGCGGCAGACGAAAAAGAAACTAGTGGGTTACGTGCACTATTGAACTTAGGCCATACTTTTGGCCATGCTATCGAGGCGCATATGGGCTATGGCGTCTGGTTACATGGTGAAGCTGTCGCTGCTGGCATGGTTATGGCTGCAAAAACAGCTGAGTTACTTGGTCAATTTACTCCTGAACAAACACAGCGAGTGGTCACACTTTTAGAGCGTGCATCACTTCCCGTCACAGGCCCGTCACAAATGAAGCCCGATGATTATCTCCCACATATGATGCGAGATAAAAAAGTGATGGGTGGAAAACTACATTTAATTTTACCTACCACTATCGGCCATTCGGAAATGCGTTCAGATGTTGATACGCAGACTGTCATTGCGGCAATATCATCCTGTATGTCATAAAACGAAGAAAAACTCGAATTTTTACTGGCGTTTTAAAATGTTACTGGTAGATGTTCGCTAAAGTCGTTAAATTATACGGTATGCCTACGCCTATATACGAAACTCTGAAAAAGCGTATTATCAATACCACTTTGGCTAGCGTGGTATTACGAAAGGATATATGCTTTAAAATAAGCAGTGATGCCCTGCTTGGTCGTTAAGAGGTTGTACTGATAAGAGACATTTTATCTCTACTATAGGCAAATTTTATTCGGGAGAGGAAAATGGACGAATTTAAACCAGATAACCAGCCTCAAGGTCAAAATGATCTTAGGCCAGATACATCGGATAGACCGACTGGGCGCTCACGCCAATCATCATCTGCTGCAAAACCTAAAATTGCACTCTCACGCCAACATATTATGATTGGTGTAGGTGTTCTGGTTCTATTGCTGCTCATTATTGCTATCAGCTCAGCTTTAAAGGCCCCTACAGAGCATGAAAAGCAACAAACAACGGGTGCAAATAATTCACAGAATATCGACTTATCGGGCTCCTCATCGTTGACAAATTCACAAGGTCAAACGTTATCAGGGCAACCGCAAGAAATTACCGGTACACAAATTACCCCGACACCAACCCAAGGAGAGCCTCAAACTCAACCAAATGGTCTGGGTGAGCGTATCGAAATACCTGGTGATGTCGTTGATGCCTTAAATCAAGGCCAAGTTTCTGTACCAAATACTAACCAACCACAAAATGCGACACAGTTAACACCACCAACTGTTAAACCTGTCGAACAGCAACCTGTGGTTAAACCAGTCACACCAGAAAAAACACCTGCAAAACCCGTTGAGCAAAAACATCCTGTGCAGACTAAACAGCCAGCGAAACCCGCATCAACAGCAAGTAGCCAAGGTAGTAATATCATGTCTGCGCCAGCAGGTAGCTATACATTACAACTCAGCAGCGCAAGCCGCTCTGATACATTGGAAGCTTTTGCAAAAGAAAACAAACTGGCCAATTACAAAGTCTATAAAACTATACGTAATGGGCAAACCTGGTATGTTCTTATTCATGGAAATTATAGTTCAGTGACCGACGCAAAAAATGCAATAGGAACCTTACCTGCTGCAGTGCAAGCGAAAAAACCGTGGGTTAGAAATATGAAACAAGTCAAACAGGATCAAAAATAACAACGTTTTTCCCCGGGCGCATTATGTTGTCCTGACAGAGTATAGATTTATTACTCTAAACGATTGTAATAATAAAGACGGCATGAAAAAAAAACGCGCTTTTTTAAAATGGGCTGGGGGCAAATACCCCCTTGTGGAAGAAATCAAAAAACACCTTCCACAAGGTGATTGCTTAATTGAGCCTTTTGTTGGTGCTGGGTCAGTGTTTTTAAACACCAGTTATGATTCCTACATACTGGCAGATATCAACAGTGACCTCATCAACCTCTACAATACGGTTAAAGACCGTGCTGATTCTTTTATCGAAGAAGCCCAGCAAATCTTCACACCTGAATATAATACTTCCGAACAATATTATTTAATGCGTGAAGCCTTTAACCAATCAACCGATACTGAGAAACGCAGTATCCTTTTTTTATACTTAAACCGCCACTGCTATAATGGGTTATGCCGTTATAATTCTCGTGGTGAATTTAATGTTCCTTTCGGCCGCTATAAAAAACCCTATTTTCCTAAAGAAGAATTACTGTGGTTTGCTGAAAAATCACAAAATGCGACGTTTATAACTCAGCATTATGGTGAAACCTTGCTCAACGCAAAAGAGGGGGCTGTTGTCTACTGTGACCCACCCTATGCACCTTTATCAGATACCGCTAATTTCACCGCGTATCATACGAATTCATTTAATTCGCTTGAACAACAAAACTTAGCGATTTTGGCACAAAAGTTATCAACAGAAAGCAAAATCCCTGTCTTGATCTCAAATCATGATACGCCGATGACGAGAGAGTGGTATCATCAAGCCCAATTACATATTGTAAAAGTACGTCGCACTATCAGTAGAAATATATTGAACCGGACAAAAGTCAATGAGTTACTGGCATTATATCCGGGTATACCAAATAGCCTTTCTCCTAGAAAGATAGATAAGAAAAAAACGCAGCGCCTTGTACCTAGCGATGAATGGCTCTCAGATAACGATTAATAATCGGAGACAATAATGAAAAACTTTCTCATTGCCCCATCTATTTTATCTGCTGACTTTGCCCGTTTAGGCGAAGATACTGCCAATGTTCTTGCAGCTGGTGCCGATATCGTGCATTTTGATGTTATGGATAACCATTATGTGCCAAACTTAACGTTTGGAGCGCCTATATGTAAAGCACTGCGTGACTACGGAATTACTGCACCTATCGATGTCCATTTAATGGTGAAACCCGTTGACCGCATTATCCCTGACTTTGCTAAGGCCGGTGCAACCCATATTAGTTTCCATCCTGAAGCCAGTGAACACGTTGATCGCTCACTGCAATTAATTCGTGAGCATGGCTGTACTGCAGGGTTAGTATTTAACCCAGCAACCCCACTTAGCTACCTTGATTATGTGATGGATAAAGTCGATATGATCCTACTCATGTCAGTCAATCCAGGTTTTGGTGGCCAATCCTTTATCCCACAAACACTCAATAAATTGCGCCAAGTCCGTAAATTAATTGATGAGAGTGGCTATGATATTCGTTTGGAAGTCGATGGCGGTGTCAAAGTGAACAATATCGCAGAAATCGCAGCAGCAGGTGCGGATACCTTCGTTGCAGGTTCTGCTATTTTTGATCAACCTGACTATAAAACGGTCATCGACGCGATGCGTAACGAATTACAAAAGGTATCTCAATGACTCAAGTTGTATTAGAGAATATCAAAGCGATAGCTTTCGATTTAGACGGCACTCTCGTAGACAGCGCCAGCGGCTTAGCTGACGCTATCGACAACATGCTCAACGAATTGAATTTCCCTCCCGCAGGTAAAGAACGTGTTTCTATTTGGGTCGGCAATGGGGTTGATGTGTTAGTTGAGCGAGCGCTTTCTTGGGCAGGAGCAGAAATCACGCCCGAGCTACAAAAAAGAGCACGAGCCAGTTTTGATAAATTCTATGCAACATCTGTCACCACAGGCAGCCAACTGTTCCCTGAAGTAAAAGACACTTTAGAGCAATTAGCGAAACATGGCCTGCCTATGGGGATTGTAACTAATAAAGCGACCCCATTTATTGCTCCATTATTGAAGAAGTTAGACATTGAACACTACTTTTCTCTGGTATTGGGTAGCGATGATGTCAAAGCTTTAAAACCGCATCCAGCTCCTCTCTACTTAACGATGGGAACATTCGGTTTACGTAAAGAAGAATTGCTTTTTGTCGGCGATTCTCGTAATGATATTATTGCAGCGAAAAGCGCTGAATGCCGGTGTGTCGGTCTGACCTACGGTTATAACTATGGTGAATCTATTGCACTGAGTGAACCGAACTGTGTATTAACGCATTTTTCTGATTTATTACCTGCAATTGGGTTATCTGAAATAAAATAAGCAAGGACATAACTAAATGAGCACTCCCACTGAAAATTTAAAGCAACCCCAAAAACCAATCGTATTCAGCGGCGCACAGCCTTCCGGTGAATTAACCATCGGTAACTATATGGGTGCATTACGTCAGTGGGTACAAATGCAAGATGACTACGATTGCATTTACTGTATCGTTGACCAGCACGCTATCACTGTTCGCCAAGACCCTATCGAGCTGCGTAAAAGAACCCTTGATACACTCGCGCTTTATTTAGCTTGTGGCATTGACCCGAAAAAAAGCACTATTTTTGTTCAGTCCCATGTCCCACAACATGCTCAATTGAGCTGGGCGCTTAACTGTTACACCTATTTCGGTGAGTTGAGCCGTATGACTCAGTTTAAAGATAAATCGGCCCGTCATGCAGAAAATATCAATGCAGGCCTATTTGATTACCCGGTACTAATGGCCGCAGATATTTTGATTTATCAAACGAATCAAGTGCCTGTTGGTATTGACCAGAAACAACACCTTGAATTGAGTCGTGATATTGCTCAACGCTTCAATGCTATTTACGGTGATATTTTCACTGTACCCGATCCATTCATTCCGACAGGTGGTGGTGCCCGTGTTATGGCGCTGCAAGATCCAACCAAGAAAATGTCTAAGTCTGATGATAACCGTAACAACGTTATCGCATTATTAGAAGACCCGAAATCTGTCGTGAAAAAAATCAAACGCGCAATGACTGACTCCGAAGAGCCACCGCGTATTCGTTATGATTTAGAAAACAAACCGGGTGTTTCTAACTTATTAGATATCATGTCAGGCGTGACTGGTAAGAAAATCGCAGAACTCGAAGCAGAATTTGAAGGCCAAATGTACGGTCATCTAAAAGGTGCTGTGGCAGAAGCCGTTTCTGGCATGTTAACTACACTTCAAACTCGCTACCATGAATTCCGTAATGATGAAGTGCTGCTCAACCAAATTATGGATGAAGGTGCAACCAAAGCGGCTGCTCGCGCGCAAGAAACGTTAGATAAAGTTTATGAAGCAATTGGCTTCGTTAAACGCCCGCAGTTGTAATATTCACCACTTAAATTAAGTGTAATGGGGGAAATTCATCCCCCATTAGGCTACTGACAACGTCTATTTCCTCCTGTAATACCCAGCCCATCAATTCAAAATGCCAAATTAATTACCCACAGTAATTAAATGTAATATCGTGTAATTAATCTCTTTTTGCCTTGTGTCTGGAGTTAACTCTAATGTTTATATTAATCGTGAACACACTCAATAACGGAGAATTACCTATGTCATTTTTCAGCAAATTATTTGGGTTAAATCGAGGTTCACGCTATTCCAAACATGGTGGGGCATCCAAGCATGGGGGGTATTCAAATCAAGGACACTCATCCAAACACAGTGACCATAATAATGGGTACTACAACGATAAACAGCAGATCGAGCAGCAATACCGTAACGTGATGCAGTGCCAACAATGTCGCTCAATGATCCGATATGGCGATAAATTCTGTAGTGAGTGCGGTTTACCCGTGTGAAGTAAATAAACAATTCTTATACCCCTAATTGGAGGTGCAAATGTTTATTATTAATGCGCTATGGCTTAATTCATACAAAGAATATATAAAGCAATTTATTACTTCGCCAAGGGAGATGGGGTCGATTATTCCATCATCTAGCTCACTCTGTAATACCATGCTGAGTTATATCGATTGGGGCAAACAAAGTAAATTTGCAGAAATAGGTGCTGGTAATGGCGTAATGACAAAACAAATACTGCAAAAGTCTTCATTAAATACATCATTAGATATTTATGAAGTTAATAATACGTTTATTACACAACTTCAACAGATTAAAGATAACCGAGTTATCGTTTACCCCATTTCGGCTGAATATCTTCAAGATGAGTATGATGTGATTATCTCTGGCATCCCTTTTCTCTCACTAAATAAAAAGATAGGCATGAGAATTCTGAAGAAAGCGAATCAATGCTTAGTTGCCAAGCAAGGGGTTTTTATTTTATTTCAATACACCCAATCCTGCGAAAAGATGTTTTCTCGCTATTTTAATTTTACAAAACAACGTGTCTATCTCAATTTTCCACCCGCTTGGGTTTATGTTTGCTACCCCAAATAAATTTTTCATAAAAAACGGGATAAATTTCCCGTTTTTACCATGCTCAATAACAATCAATTAGATTAATATCACATATGGGTTGGAGCAAATATGCCATCCACCACCTGATTTAATTTCGTAAGTTAAATGTGGGAGGTTATCGCGAATTAACGTTCAGAATCTAATTGCTCATTATTTTTCAGAACTTCTTGCGCTTTACTGTAGCTTTCAATTAATAGTTGATAAGCAGGGAAAATTTGTGTGTAAGCCATAGCCCACTCCGCTGCATCTTCACGGTTCCAAGTCCCTTGTAATTCTGAAGCAACAGCCGCAGTATCCATTGGAACGACACCTGCTTGCACCACTCGCGCTAAGGTAATTTCTTGTGCCATTTTGCTGTAGGTGCCTGATGCATCAATGACCACAAATACTTGATAACCATCCATCACCGCACTAATCGCAGGGAAAGCCATACAAACACTGGTAATGGTTCCTGCAATAATTAATTGTTTTTTACCTGTTGCTTTTACTGCTGCCACAAACTCAGGGTTATCCCATGCATTAATTTCGCCACGGCGTGCAATATATTGTGCATGTGGTGCGTTTTGATGAATTTCTGGGATCAGCGGACCATTTGGTCCTTGAGGTACAGAAGCCGTTGTTATTACTGGGATTTTAGCTAGGGAAGCCATTTTAGCCAGAACAGC
This sequence comes from Providencia sp. PROV141, assembly GCF_028481645.1. Classification (NCBI taxonomy): domain Bacteria; kingdom Pseudomonadati; phylum Pseudomonadota; class Gammaproteobacteria; order Enterobacterales; family Morganellaceae; genus Providencia; species Providencia sp. PROV141. The sequence continues at coordinate 45,795 of NZ_JAMPPR010000036.1, forward strand.
GGCACGAGCGCGCAATTCCGTCATTGGCATGTCACCTACGGTTTGGAATAAGCCACTCTGGTGATCGATTAATAACATCACCGCATCTTCTGGGTTAATAGCAGGACGTTGACCATTAAAATTAGCTGGGCTACTCATGATGAAACCTCTCAATCGATAAAATATGAAATCTGTTTTTGATTTAAAAATAGAACGATAGCCGCTCCGTTTTCGTGTTATTTAGATTAATTCATCGATTTAAGGCTGAGTAGTCCAGTTTTTGATAAACACTGTTCTATAAATAGAATAATTAGACTTTATTCTATTGTTCTATCACTGCAACAATGAAACCTATTTTTGCCACTACTGCCAAATGATTTGCTCCTTTATTATTCAGTCATCAAAACAATTTTAGGAGCAAAACCATGAAAAAAATTATTGGTATCTATCAATCTCCTCGCAGCCATTGGGTCGGAGACGGCTTTCCTGTCCGTTCAATGTTTAGCTATAACGATCATGGGAAATACCTCAACCCATTCCTTTTGCTCGACAGAGCGGGGCCTTTTGATTTCCCAAGCTCAAATTCAGCAAACAGGGGTGTTGGCGAGCATCCACACCGTGGGTTTGAAACCGTTACGATAGTGTATGATGGCGAAGTGGCTCACCATGATTCTACGGGTGAAGGCGGTGTGATAGGCCCTGGCGATGTTCAATGGATGACGGCGGCATCGGGTATTTTGCATCAAGAGTATCAGTCTGACGCCTTCATGAAACAAGGTGGCACTCTTGATATGGTACAACTGTGGGTTAATTTGCCAGCAAAAGATAAATCAGCGGCCCCCGGCTACCAGCTGTTAGAAAGCCATAGTATGCCAAAAGTCGCATTACCCAATGATGCAGGTACACTGCGAGTGATCGCGGGTGACTATTTAGGTAATAAAGGGGCAGCAAAAACCTTTAGTCCATTAGATGTATGGGATTTGCAACTGAACAAAGGTAAAACGGTAGGTATCCCAACCAAAGCGGGACGCTATGTCGGTTTGGTCATGTTACGTGGTTCAATATTTGTTGATGGTCGCTCCGCTTTAAACGAAGGGGAGCTGATGATCCTCGACGATACAGACAGCAATATTCTGTTAGAAGCCACAGAAGATGCCTTAGTACTGTTGCTCAGTGGTGATCCTATTAACGAGCCGGTTGTTGGTTACGGCCCCTTTGTGATGAATACTATGCAAGAAATCAATGAGGCCGTGAATGATTTCAACAGTGGGAAATTTGGCCGCATTCCTGAAACACAGTAAATAAGAAATATTTCCCTGATAGCCTAATGTGCTATCGGGGAAATTTATTTCACTGACGGCGAAATATTATCAGCTAAATGATTTAATAATAATTGGATTGATGGCAACAGCCCTTTGCGTGATGGATACACCGCATGAATGATATCTTCAGGAAACTGCCATTTCGGTAATACCTCTATCAATTTCCCTGATTCAATATCTTTTTCTACCACACCATAAGGCAACCTCGCGATCCCAACCCCTTTGCGTGCCGCATGGTATAGCGTTAAGACATCTGTTGTCGCTAACTTAGGGGTAAAATGCTGCGTAAAGCTAAGATCGTGACTATTTTTGAGGGTCAACGTGTAATTTTGTGAATGCTCTGTATTCGCTAACATCGGGTAATCCACCAGCTTTTCGGGTTCTGTGAGTTCACCGTGCTCTGCGAATAACTGCGGGCTAGCCACTAAGATACGCCGTGAATATCCAAGTACTTTCATCATTAAGCCAGAATCATCTAATGGCAATGAGCGCACGCGAATAGCTAAATCCAACCCTTCACTAATCACATCTACAGGGCGGTTAACTGCTAAAATTTGAACATCTATATCAGGGTGCTTTATCATAAAATCTACAAGTAATTCATTGAGATAGACTTGTAATAGTGCGACTGGACACGATAGCTTGATCGTTCCTTTAGGGTGTGACTGAACGGAACAAATCAATTCATGAGCAACTTCAGCTTCATCAACCACATTTTTACACTGCTGATAAAAGACTTGCCCCACTTCCGTGACATGAAACTGGCGAGTAGAACGGTAAATCAATGAAACATTAAGGTTTTTCTCTAAGTCTGCAATACGTCGACTCAATTTAGATTTAGGGATCCCTAGAGCTAAACCCGCTTGTGAAAAACCACCATATTCCACAACTTTCACAAAATAGTAGAGATCATTTAAATCATATTGCATCTCACCCCCCTCAATATTCCTAATCGCAATATCGCCATCTTACTAAAAACCCCAAAAAAGCGCTTTAAAAATGAATACCGCCAATAAGGCCTGCAAACAAAACAAATAGTCTGGCAAGCAAAACAACTAATTCACGATAACAAAGCGAAATAAATTAAAGTGACCGATTCGCTATGGAGGTTTCGCATGTACCGCGCACTTTGGGAATTACTTCGTCCCTATCGCTTCACACTATTATTTGCACTTATTTTACAAGCCATAGCAGGCCTCTGTTCACTCATTCCATTGATAGCAATTAGCCAAGTTGCCAACGCTTCCGTTCATCAATATTATGAATGGGTTGTTATTGCATCCATCGGTGGTGTGAGCTGGCTAATTTGCCAAACTTTTGCTCTGTATTTAACGCATCAAACTGATAACCATCTCTGCCATCAACTCAGGCTACAACTTCTGGATAAAGTAGAAAAACTCCCTCTAAACCACTTTGCCCAACATGGTCGAGATGGCTTTTTGCAAATAACTGATCGTGATGTCCGTTGGCTACATCAATTAACCGCTCATGCCCCCGCAGATATCACAAAATTAATTATCGTCCCAATAACAGCAACTCTCATTCTATTATGGCAAAATGCACTACTCACCATTTTTTGCTTGATGCCATTAATCACCTCAGTTTTTTTATTTAAACAAATGCGTTCTATACGTTATCAGGCGCTATATACCTCACGTAACCAGACAATGAGCGCCTTGTATGAACAATATGCTGAACTTGCAGATAACCCGCTACAGGCAAGGCAATATCCCAATCAATCCATTCAAAAAAAAGCATCACAAGCGTTATACCAATTTGAAATCGCCTTTAAGCGATGGATAAGTAAAATAGGCGCCTTGAGCTCACTGACCCAAGTCGGTATCAGCAGCACATTGCTGTCATTATGGGTTATTTTTGGGGCTTCATTACTATCTGAGCCCGTACCTCTCGCTCAAGTCATTTTATTCATTCTATTAATTAGCAGTATTGCTGCCCCCGTTGCTGCAATGGGGCATGGTGCAGACGCCTTGAACCTTGCTGTTAGCGCATCAGAACGTATTCGCCAACTTATAGCCGAACCGGATATGCATTACGGAGAAAAGGAAATTACGCCATCCCAAGGTGAGCTCAAACTTGCCCAAGTTGACGTTAGAATAGGTGATAACCCAATATTATCGAGTATTAATATCACCATAGCACCCAACGAATTTATTGCTATTGTCGGAACGTCTGGAGCGGGAAAAAGCACCTTAATACAACTTATGGCGCGCTTTTTAGACCCAACAGAGGGAAATGTCCTCTTTAACTCAGTTCCATTACCACTGCTATCATTAACTAGTTTGAACCGTACGGTTTCCATCGTCATGCAAAGCACCCCGCCTCTGCCTTGTTCTGTGCGTGAAAATCTACAACTATTTGCCCCAAACGCCACTGAAGATGATATGTACCGTTACCTTGGTGAACTCAACTTATTATCACTGGTAAAACAACAACCTAAAGGGCTAGATGCCGTGATAGAGCAAGATATGGTGTTGTCCGGTGGAGAAGCTCAACGCCTCGCGATTGCACGAGCGTTGCTATCACCAGCGCCTTTATTGCTGCTTGATGAACCAACATCCGCACTTGACCCACAAAATGCACAGCGGGTGCTTAATTTATTGCACAGCGAGCCGCGAACTTGTGTATTCGTCACCCATGACTTAAACGGCTTGAATCTAGCAGACCGCATCTTATTGTTAGGTAACGGAAAATTAATCGCACAAGGCTCGCATCAACAACTTTCAATACATTCAGAACCCTATCAGCAACTTTTACGTGCATTGGAGGAGAACTGTGCTTAAACGCTTATTGTACACCGTACGTAATGCTATATTTTGGATGACGCTAAGCGCTATTTTAGAAGGAATTAGCGGGTTATTTTTATTTGTCGTTATTTTAGATTGGCACCTTGATACCTCTATGCCATTAATACTATTCACTCTTTCTAGCTTAACGACACTCGCCGTAACATTTATAGCCACCCAGAAAGGCTATTTTGCAGGGGGATTGGTGATGCGCTATCTTGCTACGGCACTTATTCGCCATCTGCCCCTTTCATTGCAACCCATTTCAAACAGCAACCAATTAATTTCAGGACCTGTATCACAGGTTATGTCTGTCCCCGCACATTTGCTCCATCCTATTATCAGTGGGTTAGTCACGCCCTGTACTATCGTGATTGGCGTGTTAGTCTATCAAGGTGCATTTGGCGCTATTTTACTGTTTATACTCCTTTTGTTATTAATCTCTTTACGCTTATCCGCCAGAAAAATTGCCTTTTTTGAACGAGCAACTCATGAATCAGAACAACAAGCAATGAGTGCACTCAACCAATATGCGCTCCACCAGCCATTGATTCGTCGCTCAAATACCCATTATGAGCAGCTGCATCCCAAATTTGCCTTAGCATCCCAGTATCAAACTCAGAGACAGCTACAACGAAGAAGTTTGCCATTTCACTTATTATTTTCATTGATGGTACAAACCGCGTTTATTACGCTCTTTGGGTTCGGTATTTATTTAGTTGATCATGCAAAGATACCATTAAATATGTGGCTAGCAGGGTTAGTTTTATTAGCGCGCTTAATTGAACCTATGTGGTTACTTTCTCATTTAGACCAATCAATTAGGCAAATGAAAAAAGCAATTCAACGAATCGAAAAAGCCTTGCAGGCTCCGGTGTTAACATTTCCTTATCGTTCATCAACACCCACTATCGATAGCGTTAGCTGTGAACAGTTATCATTTTACAGTGATAATAAAAAATGCATTTTACAAAATATAGGTCTTAGCTTTAAGGAACATACGCTTACCGCCATTGTAGGGCCATCCGGAGCAGGAAAAAGTACATTATTAAGCTTACTCGCTCGCTTACAAGACCCAACACATGGCAGTGTGAACTACGGTAATAAAAATATTAAAAACCTATCACAAGAAATATTGTGTGCTCGCCGGGGAGTCTTACTTCAAGATAGCCGTTTATTTTGCGGTAGCGTACGCCAAAATTTGGCACTTGATAATGATAATATTGATGACCGGGCAATCAGTGCATTGCTGACTCAACTTAATTTCACTGTCAATCATACGTTCTTAGAAAAAGAGATAGGTGCCGGTGGTATGTTACTTTCTGGAGGACAAAGACAACGGCTGTGTATTGCAAGGCTGATTCTACAGCATCCTAATATCATTTTAATGGATGAACCAACAGCAAGCCTTGATAATATCAATACTGCCTCCGTGATTGACCTTATTACTCAAGCCAAACAACAAACACGTATCATCGTCACCCACCAGCCTAATCTAGCCCGACAAGCGGATGAAATTGTGTATATGGAGAAAGGAAAAATTATCGCTCAGGGAACACATCTCGAATTAATGGCGAATATCCCGTGGTACCAACAGTTTATACAACAAACGCCTAAGACATAGGCATTTTCAGTATCGCACGTTATATTGCTAGCAAGCGCTTATGGCTGAAGACTCTCTCTGCTATAAGCGCACAATGGCTTTTCACCTGTGATTAACGCTTACCAAACAACCGGTGCTTAAACTCTTCGATGCGGTGGTTATCTAAACGGTTCTGCATGGTTAAGCTCCAACTTGCGGATAACCCTGCGGCACTTAACAGGCGCTGGTATAGTTCCTCATCATAAGGGGCATGAAATGCAATCATAATGGCTTCTTGTACTGAAATATCACTATTGCGGCTCAATAGCGCTAATGGCGCATTTTCACTAACATTGCCTGTTTTAATGACACGGTACAACCAACCACAACGCCCATTGTCTTGCATTATTTGTGCAAAATTTTCAATTCCCGTTAACCCATTGAGCTTATAACAAGGGGAACGGGGTTGAGTGACCTGAATACGCGCATCACCCCATGCAAAAATATCCCCAATAAATACGTTTTCTTCAGTCATACCCAACGTTGATATATTTTCCCCAAATGCAGAGGCAACAAATAAATCGGCTAAATCAGGATATGCATTGACCCAGAAATCATAATGGTCACGAGGATAATGACAAAGTGCTCTATCAGGCCCACCATGGTGGCGTTTTTCAGCTTGTTCATCACCATCAAGCCCCAATTGCCCTAATACCAGTAACCCGTCGGCAGCTTGCTTATGGATAGCGCTGTGCCCACAAGACTGGGTTGCTTGGACTTTACCGATAAAGACTTGGGGATAATATGACATGAACAGTGCTCTCCACTTAGCAAAGTAATAGAACTTCCATCATAAAGAATGCCAGTAGAGATAACAATCAGATGGGCTACAAAATAAAAAAGCGCAGCATTAACGCTGCGCTTATGGCAAATAAATTATCTTATAAAATTATTTAGCTTTTGCTGCAAAACGTGCCGCTGCTTCATCCCAGTTCACAACTGACCAGAATGCTTTAATATAATCAGGGCGGCGGTTTTGGAATTTCAGGTAATAAGCGTGTTCCCACACGTCTAAACCGATAATTGGGTAACCAGATACGCCTGAAATAGCCTCACCCATTAATGGGCTGTCTTGGTTAGCAGTTGAAACGACAGCTAATTTACCGTCATCTTTCAGAACCAGCCATGCCCAGCCAGAACCGAAACGTGTTGCAGCTGCTTTTTCAAACAGTTCTTTAAATGCATCAACGCTACCGAAATCACGCTCAATCGCAGCTTTCAGTTCGCCTTTTAATTCAGTACCTAATTTCAAACCTTTCCAGAACAGACTATGGTTTGAGTGGCCACCTGCGTTGTTACGAACAAACGTACGTTGATCAGCTGGGATTTGGTCCAATTTTTGAATCAAAACATCGATATCTAAACCCGCTAATTCAGGCAGTTTTTCTAACGCTGTATTGGTGTTAGTCACATAGGTTTGATGGTGCTTAGTATGGTGGATTTCCATGGTTTGCTTGTCAAAGTGTGGTTCCAGCGCATCATAAGCATAAGGTAAAGCAGGTAACGTATAACTCATATTATTGTCTCCAGTGACGTAAATACCGCTATGTTTCTCATTTTTACCACAAGGCTCATAGGGTAAACACTTGCGTAACTTCGCACCTTGTGAATTACTATCTATTATAGTTATTTTACTGTTAATGAAAATCATTATCAAACCCATAGTAAATGTATGGATATTTATATTCGCTATGAGAACTCCTTTATTCAGTAACTAATACCAATAACCCCATCGTTTATTTTTCTTTAAATCTACCTTTTATTATATTTTTAGCTTTATATTTCAATTTGATATTTAGCATCAAATGATAATACTGCAAATCTCATTACAATTAATACGTGATCTTCCGCGCAAAAGAAAAACAAATTTAAAAATCGTGCTTTAGTTAACCATTTTTTGACATAGTATTAACATCTGCAAGGAGATAATAATATGACTCAAATAACTAAACATCCCGTTCCTGCTGAAATTGCAAAAAATGCCCTGATAAACGAACAACAGTATAACGATGAGTACCAACGCTCGATTCAAGACCCTGAAGGATTTTGGGGCGAAAAAGGAAAAATCGTTGATTGGATTAAACCTTATACACGTGTCAAGAACACCTCTTTTGACCCCGGCCATATTGATATCCGCTGGTTTGAAGATGGTACATTAAATTTAAGTGCGAACTGTTTGGACCGCCATCTGGCTGAAAAAGGCGACCAAACTGCGATTATTTGGGAAGGCGATGACCCCTCATCGTCAAAAAATGTCACTTACCGCGAACTGCACCATGATGTTTGTCAGTTTGCTAATGTTTTGAAACAACAAGGTATTCGTAAAGGCGATGTTGTTGCCATTTACATGCCGATGGTTGTCGAAGCTGCTGTCGCGATGCTGGCTTGTGCTCGTATTGGCGCGATACATACAGTCATTTTTGCTGGTTTCTCCCCTGAGGCGGTCTCTGGTCGCGTTATTGACTGCAAAGCGAAGCTAATCATCACTGCAGATGAAGGCTTACGAGCGGGTCGTGCAATTCCATTAAAGAAAAATGTGGATGACGCACTCGCTAACCCGCAAGTCACTACGGTTTCTAATGTGATTGTTTACCAACGCACAGGCAACGCACCGAGCTGGGTAGAAGGCCGTGATCTCTGGTGGCATGACGTCATCAAAGGGGTCAGTGCAGATTGCCCTCCAGAAGAAATTAACGCAGAAGACCCGCTATTCATCTTATATACCTCTGGTTCGACAGGTAAGCCGAAAGGCGTTCTGCATACCACTGGCGGTTATTTAGTCTATGCCACACTGACATTTAAATACACCTTCGACTACCATCCAGGTGAAGTTTATTGGTGTACTGCAGATGTAGGCTGGGTTACAGGCCATAGCTATTTGTTATATGGGCCATTATCCAATGGTGCTAAAACATTAATGTTCGAAGGGGTACCTAATTATCCAGCAGTTAACCGAATGAGCCAAGTGGTTGATAAACACCAAGTCAATATCCTTTATACTGCTCCAACTGCTATCCGTGCATTAATGGCCGAAGGAGATAAAGCCATTGAAGGTACAGATCGCAGCTCATTACGAATTCTCGGTTCAGTGGGGGAACCCATTAACCCTGAAGCTTGGGAGTGGTTCTACAAAAAAATTGGTAATAGCCGCTGCCCAGTAGTTGATACATGGTGGCAAACCGAAACAGGTGGTTTTATGATCACACCACTTCCAGGGGCAACCATGTTAAAGCCAGGGTCTGCAACATTGCCATTCTTTGGTGTTCGCCCTGCATTAGTCGATAACCTTGGTGAACCTATCGAAGGCGCCACAGAAGGTAACTTAGTGATTGTTGATTCATGGCCGGGCCAAGCCCGAACCTTATTTGGCGATCACGAACGCTTCGAGCAAACCTATTTCTCAACCTTTAAAGGCATGTACTTTAGTGGTGATGGTGCTCGTCGTGATGAAGATGGTTATTACTGGATCACAGGCCGTGTTGACGATGTACTGAATATTTCGGGCCACCGTTTAGGTACCGCAGAAATAGAATCAGCACTCGTTGCACATCCGAAAGTGGCTGAAGCTGCCGTGGTCGGTATTCCTCATAATATTAAAGGCCAAGCAATCTATGCTTATGTCACATTAATATCTGGGGTTGAGCCATCACCAGAGCTATACACCGAAGTTCGCAACTGGGTTCGTAAGGAAATTGGCCCTATTGCCACCCCGGATGTACTTCACTGGACGGATTCACTACCCAAAACCCGTTCCGGTAAAATCATGCGTCGCATCCTACGAAAAATTGCATCAGGAGACACCAGTAATTTCGGAGATACCTCCACTCTGGCCGACCCTGGTGTTGTCGAAAAACTACTCGAAGAAAAACAGTCTATGAGTATGTCATAACGCCAAAAGGCCAACTCATAGAGGCGGCCTTACATACATCCCAACAAGATGGTTTACTCTAAGTAATTCGAGGTGCAGCTAGGCGACAAGCGAACGAATCACGAGGGGCATACATAAGTATGTAACTCGTGTGAGTGAGTGTAGTCAACAAAGCTGCAATTTGAAGTATAACGAGTATAACAGAGGAGAACTCTGATGAATGCTACTGCTTACGAAAAGGTAGAGGATAACCCTCGCTTTAAAGAACTGGTTAGAAAACGTAGTCGCTTTTCATGGTTGTTATCAATAATAACGCTCGTGCTGTATGTTGGTTTTATTTTTCTTATCGCTTTTGACCCAAGCTGGCTTGGAACACCAATATCCGAAGGTTCATATATCACAAGAGGAATCCCTGTTGGTGTAGGGCTGATCGTCATTTCATTTGTACTAACGGGGCTTTACGTTATCCGAGCTAACGGTGAATACGACCGTTTAACGGCAGAAATTTTAAAAGAGGTAGAAAAATGAAAATATTGCTCTCACTCATTCTCTTTTTTACCTCCTCAATGGCGTTTTCCGATGCATTGACAGGGGATGTTGAACGCCAGCCTGTGAATATTCAGGCGATTGTGATGTTCTTACTGTTTGTCGGCTTTACCTTATATATAACTTACTGGGCGTCAAAAAGAACGCGTTCTCGCTCTGATTACTATACTGCAGGCGGGAAAATTACCGGTTTCCAAAACGGGATGGCTATCGCTGGCGACTTTATGTCTGCAGCCTCCTTTTTAGGGATCTCCGCCCTAGTTTATACTTCTGGCTACGATGGCCTGATTTACTCGATTGGCTTCTTAATTGGCTGGCCGATCATTCTATTCTTAATTGCCGAGCGCTTACGTAATTTAGGTCGTTATACCTTCGCTGATGTCGCTTCTTATCGATTAAAACAAAGACCAATTCGTATTCTATCTGCGGTTGGCTCTCTGGTTGTTGTTGCACTGTATCTTATTGCTCAAATGGTTGGTGCGGGTAAATTAATTGAATTGTTATTTGGTCTCAATTACCACGTCGCGGTTGTTATTGTGGGTATATTGATGGTGCTATATGTCCTATTTGGTGGAATGTTAGCCACTACTTGGGTTCAAATTATTAAAGCCATCTTGTTATTAGCTGGTGCAACATTCATGGCTGTTATGGTTATGAAGCATGTTGGCTTTAACTTTAATACCTTATTTAAAGAAGCCGTAGAAGTTCATAAAAATGGTATTGCTATCATGAGTCCTGGAGGGCTGGTTTCCGACCCGATATCCGCCTTATCCCTTGGCTTAGCATTAATGTTTGGTACAGCAGGCCTTCCTCACATTATTATGCGATTCTTCACCGTTAGTGACGCTAAGGAAGCACGTAAAAGTGTGTTCTATGCCACTGGATTTATCGGTTACTTTTACATCTTAACCTTTATTATTGGTTTTGGTGCTATCGTTCTTGTAAGTTCCAATCCTGCATTTAAAGATGCTGCTGGGGCATTAATTGGTGGCACCAATATGGCCGCAGTACATCTTGCTGATGCAGTTGGTGGTAATTTCTTCTTAGGCTTTATTTCTGCAGTTGCATTCGCCACCATCCTTGCTGTTGTTGCTGGTTTAACCTTAGCAGGTGCCTCCGCGGTTTCTCATGACCTATATGCGATGGCAATGAAAAATGGTAAAGCTGATGAAAAAGATGAATTACGCGTATCTAAAATTACCGTTGTTATCTTAGGTTTTGTTGCCATCGGGTTGGGCATTCTGTTTGAAAAACAAAACATTGCCTTCATGGTCGGTTTAGCTTTCTCAATTGCAGCAAGTTGTAATTTCCCAATCATTCTACTCTCAATGTACTGGCGCAAACTGACCACTCGTGGAGCATTGGCAGGGGGTTGGTTCGGTTTAATTACCGCCGTTGTCTTAATGATTTTAGGGCCAACTATCTGGGTTAGTATTCTTCATCATGAAAAACCAATCTATCCTTATGAATATCCAGCAATCTTTTCCATGGCCGTGGCATTTATTGCTTCATGGTTATTCTCTATAACAGATAATTCAGAACAAGGGAAAATGGAAAGGGAGCGCTTTAAAGAACAATTTATTCGTTCACAGATTGGGCTTGGTATTGAACAAGGAAAATCGCATTAACGTCGATCGCTCATAATTGTATAGAATAAAAAACGGCTATTTATGCCGTTTTTTTTATTCTATATAACGTAAATAATTAAATAACAATGAATAACAATTATATATCAAATAGTTAAGAGGGATAGAAAACCCTATTGGTATCAAATGCGGACTAAATATCACATCAGATACGTTGCTGAAATTAATAAAGAAATTACATCCTAGTCAAGAGAAAGGAAAAATAGTTCTCATCATTAGAATGGGTGCAGGGGTTATTAAACAAAAGCTTCCAACTCTCATGAAATCAATTCAGTCCAGTAGAGAGCCTGTCATTTTGATGATTGACCCTATGCATGGTAATACTAAAAATGCCAAAGAAGGATATAAAACACGCTATTTTACGGATATTACTGATGAAATGATTCAGTTCATTCATATATTAAAGGAAGCAGGAGTACATCCAGGAGGTGTCTACTTAGAAATGACAGGACTAGATGTTACTGAGTGCACTGGGGGTATTCCTGAGATCAGCGAAGAAGATATTAGTTATAAGTATCAGTCATTATGTAACCCTAGACTCAACAGAATGCAATCTCTCGAAGTTGCATACCTTCTAGGTAAAAACTGGAATTAGTTATTTTTATTAATCTAGCCCTCAATGTGGGGCTAGCCTTTGCAATAGATAAAAAAATCCCCCAACTAACTAAAAGTAGCCGAGGGATATGCAAACATTTATTAGATTATTAGTGTGTGCTAATTTGCATAGTGTAGTCTTTCTCTACTAGCCCAATCTTCAACAAGTGAATAAGTACTTGATGGGTTTGCCTTTCTCTCTTCTTGAAGGCTCTTAAACTCTGCTTTATTTTTTGGCGTATAACACATCAATAATTGGTCTAATACAATATGCTTCTCAGCAAATTTAGAATCCATTTTTAGACGCTTATACAATGTGTATGTGATGATAGCACTAACCGCCAACATGGAGATCACAGCGACAAAGCTGTAATCTATTCCAAAATAAATTCTTGCTGTATTTAATAGTAAAAATGGTACAAAAAACATCACAAGTATAGAAAGAATAATTGCACCATCTTGCCCATTGTTAAATTCGTTTTCTTTCTGCTTATTTACAGAAAGAATTTGATCAAAAATCTTATGATTAGCGCTTTTTGCCTTTTTCATGTTACCCACCTTTGATACACAAATCATATTTACATGAAATACAGTCAGTTAATAATTACAGCTTATGTTATTAACGACACCTTGGACTGTGCTCTTTCCATTGAAAATTCTATTTATAAACAAATTTTATATCTAATGTAATATCTTAAGTTGATTTACTCATTATAAGTACAATAAAATAAAACATCAATTTAACAATTTTTATATATAGAAATAACCATTCGAATGAATTTTAGACGAAATTTTAAAATAGTGATAAACTACTTTTTTATCAGAAAAAATGGCTTGCAACACCTTATCTATTGATATTATTAATATTTAAATGATAAACACATACTGTTTGTACAGCCAAATTAACACCATAAAAACCATAAAATAGAAAAAACCCAAACAAGCAAAGTAGAGTAAATCGATGAACTAATCTTACTAATTCATTATTTATTTTAATAGATTATAATTTATCTATCGGTAGGGCGTATAAATGAATTCATTTATACCTATTTAAGAGATGATGGTTCAAGCTAACCTTCACTGCTTAATTTTCTTTTTTAAGTGAACTGTTACTTATTTCTCAAGCCATTCCATTCATCGCAGTATTAGATAAACCACCAACTCACTATATCCATGGGTTTTACTAAAACTCCACTCCCCACCAAGCAACTTGTGAGCTCTTACTTACTACTTTGTATCCCTCATTAGCATTCACTCTCTAAATGCATTGAAGATGCAATTTAATTTTTCCCAACTACAACTACACTTCTTACTTCTCCATCGCTTTATATCTAAGTTCTTTATCACCCCACACTCTTTTGCTAATTAAATAGAGGTGAGTTGTTACTTACTACTTTACATCCCTCAATCGCATTCCGCCCCTGAATGCTATGGGTGTAGCTCCTTGATTTAATTCTCCCCTCTTAACTCCCCAGCCCTCTTTGCAGCCCAAATAGAAGTGAGTTGTTACTCACTACTTTGCCTCAAGTC
>NZ_JAMPPR010000037.1:0-60313 GCF_028481645.1 Providencia sp. PROV141
TCATTGCATAATACCGCTCTTTCTGAATAAGAAAGAACCACTTAGTAAAAAAGGGCGTCTAATAGACGTCCTTTTTATACATTGCAAAATTCAGACGTTGCAAAATTAAGAACCTATCTCATCAATCATTTCGATAATTATTGGTGAGATAGGCTCTGAAACAACGAATTGATAACTGTGCGGACTCCTTTGCGCAGTTATATGAGATTTATTAAGGTTTTGCTCAGAAGATATGGTATATTTTACCGCTGCCACAAAAAGAATGTCATTTTCTTATTTGTGTAGTCAAAAAATTTACTGAGCATGCTGAAATTCCTGCAAAATGGAATAGCACTTGTGAAATGGGTAGCACTTGTAAAGTGATAGTACTGACGTACAAGTAGTACTTGCGAAATAAAATGTTACTGCAATTTGTTATATTTGCAGAACGAATAACGCTAATTACCTCCATTAACAAGGCTAATTACTTTTAGATCGCAGGTAATGTTATTGATATCCCTATTCAATTTTGCAGGCTTAGTTTGTAGTAATTGAGGGATATGTTGGCATATTCTATTGGTTTGGCTTGGTTGTTTTACCTTTGTAAACAAGCAGGCTATGTACATACTTCATGGTAACAGGTTGAATTATGAGTGCGAATAGCGAAGCTCAAGGAAGTGGACGCAGTGCAGACATCTTCAAGTGGGTCATTGTCTGTGCCTTATTAATAATTGCTATTGTTGGTAATTATTACTTCCGTCAATATAATCTCGCGCTGCGTGCATTTGCAGTTGTGGCTGTTGTCGCTATTGCAGGTGCTGTCGCTTTATGGACTACAAAAGGTAAAGCAACACTGGCGTTTGCACGCGAAGCTCGCGTCGAGATGAGAAAAGTCATTTGGCCTACTCGCCAGGAAACATTACAAACTACTTTAATTGTTGCTGCAGTAACGGCTGTAATGTCTTTAATACTGTGGGGACTAGATGGTATCCTGGTGCGTTTAGTTTCATTTATTACAAGCCTGAGGTTATTCTAAATGTCCGATTCACCTAAAAAGCGCTGGTATGTCATTCAGGCATTCTCTGGTTTTGAAGGTCGCGTAGCACAATCTTTACGTGAACATATCAAATTACATGCTATGGAAGATTCTTTTGGCGAAGTTATGGTTCCAACAGAAGAAGTTGTTGAAATCCGTAGCGGTCAGCGCCGTAAGAGTGAACGTAAATTCTTCCCAGGCTATGTCTTGGTCCAAATGGTCATGAACGATGACTCTTGGCACTTAGTGCGTAGTGTACCGCGTGTAATGGGGTTCATTGGCGGAACGTCAGATCGTCCAGCGCCAATTAGCGATAAAGAAGTTGACGCTATCATGAACCGCTTACAACAAGTTGGTGATAAACCACGTCCGAAAACACTGTTTGAACCAGGTGAAATGGTTCGTGTTAGTGAAGGTCCATTTGCTGACTTTAACGGTGTTGTTGAAGAAATTGATTATGAAAAGAGCCGCTTAAAAGTCTCTGTTTCTATCTTCGGTCGTGCAACTCCAGTCGAATTGGATTTTGGTCAGGTAGAAAAAGCCTAATCTAAGCGACAAAACTGACTTGCAAAAGGCGTGAAATTTGACTACAATTTCGCGCCTTTTGTTTTTATGTTCGGCGCAAATTAATGTGCGGGACATGTTTAATGTAACGGGGAGCCTTGCAAACCGTAAGGCGCTATCACCCATCTAGAGGAAATATCATGGCTAAGAAAGTTCAAGCCTACGTTAAGCTGCAAGTTGCAGCTGGTATGGCGAACCCAAGTCCACCAGTTGGTCCAGCTCTGGGTCAACAAGGTGTTAACATCATGGAATTCTGTAAAGCGTTCAACGCAAAAACAGACAGCCTGGAAAAAGGTTTACCAATTCCTGTTGTTATTACTGTTTATGCAGACCGTTCTTTCACTTTCGTTACCAAAACTCCACCTGCAGCAGTTCTGCTGAAAAAAGCAGCTGGCGTTAAGTCTGGTTCAGGCAAGCCTAACAAAGATAAAGTTGGTAAAGTGACCTCTGCTCAGATTCGCGAAATCGCTGAAACTAAAGCTGCGGACATGACTGGTGCTGATGTTGACGCAATGATGCGTTCAATTGAAGGTACTGCTCGTTCCATGGGCCTGGTAGTGGAGGACTAAGACAATGGCTAAACTGACTAAGCGCATGCGCAATATCCGTGAAAAAGTTGATGTAACTAAACAGTATGATATCAACGAAGCCGTTGCACTGCTGAAAGAATTAGCAACTGCTAAATTCGTAGAAAGCGTTGACGTAGCTATCAACCTGGGCATCGATGCTCGTAAATCTGACCAAAACGTTCGCGGTGCAACTGTACTGCCACACGGTACTGGCCGTTCAGTTCGCGTTGCTGTGTTCGCACAAGGCGCAAACGCTGAAGCTGCTAAAGCTGCAGGTGCTGAACTGGTAGGTATGGAAGATTTGGCTGATAAAATCAAAGCGGGCGAAATGAACTTTGACGTTGTTATTGCTTCTCCAGATGCAATGCGCGTTGTTGGCCAATTAGGTCAAGTTCTGGGCCCACGTGGTCTGATGCCAAACCCGAAAGTTGGTACTGTAACTCCAAACGTTGCTGAAGCAGTTAACAATGCTAAAGCAGGTCAGGTTCGTTACCGTAATGACAAAAACGGAATCATCCACACCACAATCGGTAAAGTTGATTTCGACACTAACAATCTGAAAGAAAACTTAGAAGCACTGCTGATCGCGCTGAAAAAAGCAAAACCAGCTTCTGCTAAAGGTGTTTTCATCAAGAAAGTTAGCCTGTCTACCACTATGGGTGCAGGTGTTGCTGTTGACCAATCTGGTCTGTCAGCGACAGTTTAATTGCTATAGCCCCGGCTAATTGGTAATTAGGCTTTACCTTTGCGTCAAATTTGTATAAAATTTGACGCCTTGAGTTTGTTGGGTATAGTAACATGCTCAACAAACCACAAATTTCGGTATGGAGTCTGGCCTTTCCAGACCCCGTCCAAGACCGCAGGTGTGGTTATATTAACTACTTAATTTACCTGCGTAGACGGTGACAGAGATACCTAGAATTTTATTCTGGATTCTATTCTGCTCACCGTGTTTTAGCGCTCAAGTACATGTTGTACCTGAGTGATGTGAGTCCCGGGGTTTCCCGGTTAATCCAGGAGCAAGAAGCTAATGGCACTAAATCTTCAAGACAAACAAGCGATTGTTGCTGAAGTCAGCGAAGTAGCCAAAGGCGCGCTTTCTGCAGTTGTTGCCGATTCACGCGGCGTAACTGTAGCAAAAATGACTGAACTGCGTAAAGCAGGTCGCGAAGCTGGCGTTTATATCCGTGTTGTTCGTAACACACTGATTCGCCGTGCTGTTGAAGGTACTTCTTACGATGTACTGAAAGACGTGTTTGTCGGTCCAACCTTAATTGCTTTCTCTAACGAACACCCGGGCGCTGGCGCTCGTCTGTTCAAAGAGTTCGCGAAAGCGAATCCAGCATTTGAGATTAAAGCTGCGGCCTTTGAAGGTGAGTTAATCCAAGCGAAAGATATCGATCGTCTGGCAACTCTCCCAACTTACGATGAAGCAATCGCACGCCTGATGGCAACCATGAAAGAAGCCGCTGCCGGCAAATTGGTTCGTACTCTGGCTGCTCTGCGCGATCAGAAAGAAGCTGCATAAGCCCTTTCCTTCGTTGCTTTTTAACGTATAAACTATTTCTGAATTTTAGGAACACTTGTTATGTCTATCACTAAAGACCAAATCCTTGATGCAGTTGCAGAAATGTCTGTAATGGACGTTGTTGAACTGATTACTATGATGGAAGAAAAATTCGGCGTTTCTGCTGCTGCAGCTGTTGCTGTTGCTGCGGGTCCTGCTGAAGCTGCTGAAGAAAAAACTGAATTCGACGTTGTTCTGTCTGCTATCGGCGGTAACAAAGTTGCAGTTATCAAAGCAGTTCGTGGCGCAACCGGTCTTGGCCTGAAAGAAGCTAAAGACATGGTAGAGTCAGCTCCAGCGACTATCAAAGAAGCTGCAAGCAAAGACGAAGCTGAAACTCTGAAGAAAGCTCTTGAAGAAGCAGGCGCTTCTGTTGAACTTAAATAAGTTCAATTTCAAGAACGCAGCCTGATCTAATTAGGCTGACGGCTGGTGATTTTTTAATCACCAGCCTTTTTGCGCTGTAAAGCGTGATGGGTGTTAACAGCTTTTCACGCAGTTTTAATGTTAACAACAACCCTCCAATACTTCTTTCTATTGACGACTTAATATACTGTGTTCTTCGCTACGACCCGCTCGGGTAGCTCGGTAGCCATGGCAACACAATGAAATGATTTAAGAGTAATAGCAATGAGTATTAAGGAAAGTATTCATTTTCCGTTTCTTATAAAAAACGCGTTGCGGTTCAGTCTCTTACACTAAGAGCTAACCACTTGGGTCACTGATCAACGAGCTGAGGAAACCAATGGTTTACTCCTATACCGAGAAAAAACGTATTCGTAAGGATTTTGGTAAACGTCCACAAGTTTTGGACATACCTTATCTCCTTTCTATCCAACTTGACTCGTTCCAGAAGTTTATCGAGCAAGATCCAGATGGCCAGAATGGGCTGGAAGCAGCTTTCCGTTCTGTGTTTCCAATTCAGAGCTACAGCGGTAATGCTGAATTACAATATGTCAGCTATCGTTTAGGCGAGCCTGTTTTTGATGTTAAAGAATGTCAAATTCGCGGTGTAACTTACTCTGCGCCTTTACGTGTGAAATTACGCCTCATCGTTTATGAGCGTGAAGCACCGGAAGGAACTGTTAAAGACATCAAAGAACAAGAAGTCTACATGGGTGAAATTCCACTCATGACTGAAAACGGAACTTTCGTTATCAACGGTACTGAGCGTGTTATCGTTTCTCAGTTACACCGTAGTCCAGGTGTATTCTTCGATAGCGATAAAGGTAAAACACACTCTTCAGGTAAAGTGCTCTATAACGCACGTATTATCCCTTACCGTGGTTCATGGCTTGATTTCGAATTTGACCCGAAAGATAACCTGTTTGTGCGTATTGACCGTCGCCGTAAATTACCTGCGACCATTATTCTGCGTGCAATGGATTACAATACCGAAGAAATTTTAAACCTGTTCTTCGAAAAAACAGTATTCCAAATCCGTGATAATAAACTGATGATGACGCTGGTTCCTGAGCGTCTACGTGGTGAAACTGCTTCTTTTGATATCGAAGCGAACGGTAAAGTCTATGTAGAGAAAGGCCGCCGTATCACTGCACGTCACATTCGTCAGTTAGAAAAAGAAGAAGTCAATAGCATCGAAGTTCCTGTTGAATATATCGCAGGTAAAGTTGTTGCTAGAGATTACATTGATGAAAGTACTGGTGAGCTGATTTGTGCAGCAAACATGGAACTTTCTTTAGACATGTTGGCACGTCTGAGCCAGTCTGGTCATAAAACAATTGAAACATTGTTTACCAATGACTTAGATCACGGTGCTTACATTTCTGAAACCGTTCGTGTCGACCCAACTAACGACCGTCTGAGCGCATTAGTAGAAATCTACCGCATGATGCGTCCTGGTGAACCACCGACCCGCGAAGCAGCTGAAAACCTGTTCGAGAACTTGTTCTTCTCTGAAGACCGTTACGACTTGTCTGCTGTAGGTCGTATGAAGTTCAACCGTTCACTGAACCGTGAAGAAATTGAAGGTTCAGGTATCTTGAGTGAAGAAGACATCATCGAGGTGATGCGTAAACTCATCGATATCCGTAACGGTAAAGGCGAAGTGGATGATATCGACCACTTAGGTAACCGTCGTATTCGTTCCGTTGGTGAAATGGCTGAGAACCAATTCCGTGTCGGTCTGGTTCGTGTTGAGCGTGCAGTGAAAGAGCGTCTTTCTCTGGGCGACCTCGATGCATTAATGCCACAAGATATGATCAACGCGAAACCAATTTCAGCCGCAGTTAAAGAGTTCTTTGGTTCCAGCCAGTTGTCACAATTTATGGACCAGAACAACCCGCTGTCTGAAATTACGCACAAACGTCGTATCTCTGCGTTAGGCCCAGGTGGTCTGACTCGTGAGCGTGCGGGCTTCGAAGTACGTGACGTTCATCCAACTCACTATGGTCGTGTCTGTCCAATCGAAACGCCTGAAGGTCCAAACATCGGTCTGATCAACTCATTATCTGTTTATGCACAGACCAATGAGTACGGTTTCTTAGAAACCCCATACCGTTTAGTACGTGATGGCTTAGTGACAGACGAAATCCATTATCTGTCTGCAATTGAAGAAGGTAACTTCATCATTGCTCAGGCAAATACCGTTTTAGGTGATGATGGTAGCTTTGTTGAAGAACTGATCACTTGCCGTAACAAAGGTGAGTCAAGCTTATTCAGCCGTGAACAGGTTGAATATATGGACGTTTCGACTCAACAGGTTGTTTCTGTTGGTGCGTCTCTGATCCCATTCCTTGAACACGATGACGCCAACCGTGCATTGATGGGTGCGAACATGCAACGTCAAGCGGTTCCTACTCTGCGTGCTGACAAACCATTAGTTGGTACAGGTATGGAACGTGCAGTAGCGGTTGACTCTGGTGTTACTGCTGTTGCAAGACGTGGTGGTTCGGTTCAGTACGTTGATGCTTCTCGTATCGTTATCAAAGTTAACGAAGATGAGATGTACCCAGGCGAAGCTGGAATCGATATTTATAACCTGACTAAATATACCCGTTCTAACCAGAACACCTGTATTAGCCAGATGCCTTGTGTATCTTTAGGCGAGCCAGTTGAACGTGGTGACGTGTTAGCGGATGGTCCTTCAACAGACCTCGGTGAATTAGCACTTGGTCAAAACATGCGCGTGGCATTCATGCCATGGAATGGTTATAACTTCGAAGACTCCATCTTAGTTTCTGAGCGTGTTGTTCAAGAAGACCGTTTTACAACTATTCATATTCAAGAGCTCTCTTGTGTGTCTCGTGACACTAAATTAGGGCCTGAAGAAATCACTGCAGATATTCCAAACGTTGGTGAAGCTGCCCTGTCTAAACTTGACGAATCCGGTATCGTGTATATTGGTGCGGAAGTGAAAGGCGGCGATATTCTGGTTGGTAAAGTGACACCTAAAGGTGAAACTCAGCTGACGCCAGAAGAGAAACTGTTACGTGCTATCTTCGGTGAAAAAGCATCAGACGTTAAAGACTCTTCTTTACGTGTTCCTAACGGTGTATCTGGTACGGTTATTGACGTACAAGTATTTACCCGTGACGGCGTAGAGAAAGACAAACGTGCATTAGAGATCGAAGAAACTCAGTTACGTGATGCGAAGAAAGACTTAACAGAAGAGCTACGTATTTTCGAAGCAGGTCTGTTTGCTCGTATCCGTTCTGTACTGGTTAACGGCGGAATTGAAGCTGAAAAACTGGACAAACTACCTCGCGACCGTTGGTTAGAGTTATCTTTAGCTGACGAAGAGAAGCAAAACCAGTTAGAGCAATTAGCTGAACAGTATGACGAACTGAAATCTGAGTTCGAGAAAAAACTCGATGCAAAACGTCGTAAAATTACTCAAGGTGATGACTTAGCACCGGGTGTACTGAAAATTGTTAAGGTTTATCTGGCTGTTAAACGTCAGATCCAACCGGGTGATAAAATGGCGGGTCGCCATGGTAACAAAGGTGTTATCTCAAAAATCAACCCAGTTGAAGACATGCCTTACGATGAAAACGGTAACCCAGTTGATATCGTTCTGAACCCGCTGGGCGTACCATCACGTATGAACATCGGTCAGATTTTGGAAACCCACTTAGGGATGGCAGCGAAAGGTATTGGTGAGAAAATCAATGCTATGCTTAAACAGCAAGAAGAAGTTGCCAAACTGCGTGAGTTTATCCAAAAAGCATACGATTTAGGTGATGATCCACGCCAGAAAGTTGACTTGAACACTTTCTCTGACGAAGAAGTTATGCGTTTGGCTGAGAACCTGAAAAAAGGTATGCCAATTGCAACACCAGTATTTGATGGTGCGAAAGAGAAAGAAATCAAAGAACTGCTGAAATTGGGTGGTCTGCCAACTTCAGGTCAGATTACATTATTCGATGGTCGTACTGGCGAGCGTTTTGAGCGTCAAGTAACTGTTGGCTACATGTATATGCTGAAACTGAACCACTTGGTTGACGATAAGATGCACGCCCGTTCAACAGGTTCTTATAGCTTGGTTACTCAGCAACCGCTGGGTGGTAAAGCGCAGTTCGGTGGTCAGCGTTTCGGGGAGATGGAAGTGTGGGCACTGGAAGCATACGGTGCAGCCTATACTCTTCAAGAAATGCTTACAGTTAAATCGGATGACGTTAACGGCCGTACGAAGATGTATAAAAACATCGTCGATGGCAGCCATCAGATGGAACCTGGTATGCCGGAATCTTTCAACGTATTACTGAAAGAAATCCGCTCACTGGGTATCAACATCGAGCTGGAAGACGAGTAATTCGTTTTATGCCGGAAAGCTTGCTTTCCGGCACATGTAAGCACTGGGATTTGGGGAGAGTGTCTTTGAACACTCACCTGACAGGTCTAACTCCGACAGGAGCATTTTGTGAAAGACTTAATAAAGTTTCTGAAAGCGCAAACCAAGACCGAAGAGTTTGATGCTATCAAGATTGCTCTGGCATCACCTGATATGATCCGTTCATGGTCATTCGGTGAAGTTAAAAAGCCAGAAACCATTAACTACCGTACGTTCAAACCTGAGCGTGACGGTCTTTTCTGTGCGCGTATTTTCGGGCCAGTAAAAGACTACGAATGTCTGTGCGGTAAGTACAAACGTTTAAAACACCGTGGTGTGATTTGTGAGAAGTGTGGCGTTGAAGTTACACAGACCAAAGTCCGTCGTGAGCGCATGGGCCACATTGAACTTGCCTCTCCGACTGCACACATTTGGTTCTTAAAATCACTGCCATCCCGTATCGGTTTGCTGCTTGATATGCCACTGCGTGATATCGAACGCGTTCTGTACTTTGAATCATATGTAGTTGTCGAAGGCGGTATGACTAGCCTTGAGCGTGCACAGATTCTGACAGAAGAGCAATACTTAGATGCGCTGGAAGAGTTCGGTGACGAATTTGATGCGAAAATGGGTGCGGAAGCAATCCAAGGCCTGCTGAAAAACCTCGATCTTGAGAACGAGTGTGAAACGCTGCGCGAAGAGTTAAACGAAACTAACTCTGAAACTAAGCGTAAGAAGCTGACCAAGCGTATCAAACTGCTGGAAGCATTCATTCAATCTGGTAACAAACCAGAGTGGATGATCTTAAACGTATTACCTGTGTTACCACCGGATCTGCGTCCATTAGTTCCACTCGATGGTGGTCGTTTCGCAACATCAGATCTAAACGATCTGTATCGTCGCGTAATCAACCGTAATAACCGTCTGAAACGCCTTCTGGATCTGGCAGCGCCAGACATCATCGTACGTAACGAAAAACGTATGCTGCAAGAAGCGGTTGACGCCTTGTTAGATAACGGTCGTCGTGGTCGCGCAATCACAGGTTCTAACAAACGTCCTCTGAAATCTTTGGCAGATATGATCAAAGGTAAACAAGGTCGTTTCCGTCAGAACTTACTTGGTAAGCGTGTTGACTACTCAGGTCGTTCTGTTATCACCGTAGGTCCATACCTACGTCTGCATCAGTGCGGTCTGCCTAAGAAAATGGCTCTTGAGTTATTCAAACCATTTATCTATGGCAAATTAGAATTACGTGGTCTGGCAACAACCATTAAAGCTGCGAAGAAAATGGTTGAGCGCGAAGAAGCGGTTGTTTGGGATATCTTGGATGAAGTTATCCGTGAACATCCAGTTATGCTGAACCGTGCACCAACACTTCACCGTCTGGGTATCCAAGCTTTCGAACCTATTCTTATCGAAGGTAAAGCTATCCAATTGCACCCACTCGTTTGTGCGGCATATAACGCCGACTTCGATGGAGACCAAATGGCGGTACACGTTCCTCTGACTCTGGAAGCTCAGTTAGAAGCACGTGCGTTGATGATGTCAACCAACAACATCCTGTCACCTGCAAGTGGTGAGCCTATCATCGTTCCTTCACAGGACGTTGTATTGGGTCTTTACTACATGACACGTGACTGCGTAAACGCGAAAGGCGAGGGCATGGTATTAGCCGGTCCTAAAGAAGCTGAGCGTGTTTACCGTTCAGGTCATGCGTCGCTGCATGCCCGCGTTAAAGTCCGTATCACTGAAGAAGTAAAAGATTCGGAAGGTAACATCACAATCAACACGGGCTTAGTTGACACCACTGTTGGTCGTGCAATTTTATGGATGATCGTACCGAAAGGTCTGCCTTATGAATTGGTTAACCAAGCGTTAGGTAAAAAAGCGATCTCTAAAATGCTGAACACCTGTTACCGTGTTCTGGGCCTGAAGCCTACTGTTATTTTTGCTGACCAAATCATGTATACCGGTTTTGCCTATGCGGCACGTTCTGGTGCATCAGTTGGTATCGATGATATGGTTATTCCAGAGAAAAAAGCTGGAATTATCGCCGAAGCAGAAGCTGAAGTTGCAGAAATTCAGGAACAGTTCCAGTCTGGTCTGGTTACAGCAGGCGAACGTTACAACAAAGTTATCGATATCTGGGCAGCGGCAAACGAACGTGTTGCTAAAGCGATGATGGAAAACTTGTCGACTGAAGCGGTTATTAACCGTGATGGCGTCGAAGAACAACAAGTTTCTTTCAACAGTATCTTTATGATGGCCGATTCCGGTGCTCGTGGTTCTGCAGCTCAGATTCGTCAGCTAGCCGGTATGCGTGGTCTGATGGCTAAGCCAGATGGCTCAATCATCGAAACACCAATCACGGCAAACTTCCGTGAAGGTCTGAACGTTCTCCAGTACTTTATTTCTACGCACGGTGCGCGTAAAGGTCTTGCCGATACCGCATTGAAAACAGCGAACTCCGGTTATCTGACACGTCGTTTAGTTGACGTTGCACAGGACTTGGTGGTAACTGAAGACGACTGTGGAACTCACGAAGGTATCCTGATGACTCCGGTTATCGAGGGTGGCGACGTTAAAGAACCACTGCGTGAGCGTGTACTGGGTCGTGTGACTGCAGAAGATATCCTGATCCCAGGTACTGCGGACATTCTGGTTCCACGTAATACATTACTGCACGAAAAACTGTGTGACCTGTTAGAAGCTAACTCCGTCGACAGCGTTAAAGTTCGTTCAGTTGTAAGTTGTGAAACTGACTTCGGTGTGTGTGCTCACTGTTATGGTCGTGACCTTGCTCGTGGTCATATCATCAACAAAGGTGAAGCTATCGGGGTTATCGCGGCACAGTCAATCGGTGAGCCGGGTACACAGTTAACGATGCGTACGTTCCACATCGGGGGTGCGGCATCTCGTGCGGCGGCAGAATCTAGTATTCAAGTCCGTAACACAGGTACTCTGAAGCTGGTTAACGCGAAATTCGTTACTAACACAGAAGGCAAACTGGTTATTACTTCACGTAATACAGAATTGCGTCTGATTGACGAATTCGGTCGTACGAAAGAAAGCTACAAAGTCCCTTACGGTGCGCACTTAACCAAAGGTGATGGCGAGGCTGTAACGGGCGGTGAAACTGTTGCGAACTGGGATCCACATACCATGCCAGTCGTCAGTGAAGTTTCTGGTTTCATCAGCTTCTCTGACATGCTTGATGGTCAAACAATGACGCGTCAGACTGATGAGTTAACTGGTCTGTCCTCAATCGTTGTTCTGGATACTGCGGAACGTACCAGTGGTGGTAAAGACCTGCGTCCTGCTCTACGTGTTATTGACGCAAATGGTAACGATGTTCTGATCCCTAACACAGACATGCCAACTCAGTACTTCTTACCGGGTAAAGCAATTGTTCAGTTAGACGATGGCGTTGCTATCAATGCGGGTGATACCTTAGCGCGTATTCCACAAGAATCTGTGGGTACGAAAGATATCACGGGTGGTCTACCACGCGTAGCTGACTTGTTTGAAGCACGTCGTCCGAAAGAGCCTGCGATCTTGGCTGAAATCAGCGGTATTATCTCGTTTGGTAAAGAAACCAAAGGGAAACGTCGTCTGGTTATCACGCCATTAGATGGTAGCGATCCGTACGAAGAGATGATCCCTAAATGGCGTCAGCTCAACGTGTTCGAAGGTGAGATCGTTGAACGCGGTGACGTGGTTTCAGATGGTCCAGAATCTCCACATGATATTCTGCGTCTGCGTGGTGTCCATGCTGTTACGCGTTATATCACTAACGAGGTTCAGGAAGTTTACCGCTTACAAGGCGTTAAGATTAACGATAAACACATTGAAGTTATCGTTCGTCAGATGCTGCGTAAAGTCACTATCGCGGATGCAGGAAGTTCTGAATTCCTCGAAGGTGAACAAGTCGAGTACTCACGTGTTAAAGTTTCTAACCGTAAACTGGAACAAGAAGGCAAAATTCCAGCGAACTTTGCTCGCGACCTGTTGGGTATTACGAAGGCATCTCTGGCAACAGAATCCTTTATCTCAGCAGCATCGTTCCAAGAAACGACACGCGTACTGACTGAAGCAGCAGTTGCAGGTAAACGTGATGAACTGCGCGGTCTGAAAGAAAACGTAATTGTTGGACGTCTGATCCCAGCAGGTACTGGTTTTGCGTATCACCAAGACCGTATCCGTCGCCGTCATCTGAACGATGTTGTGGATGCACCACAAGTCAGTGCAGACGAAGCAACAGCGAACTTAGCTGAGCTGTTAAATGCAGGTTTTAGCAGCGACAACCAGAACTAGTTTCTGATTTCACTGCAAAATTCCTGACAGAAGCCAGTACCGAAAGGTGCTGGCTTTTTTATATCTAAAAGGTGCTGGCTTTTTTATATCTAATAAAATGATAAATTGATTTCTATGAAACAAATATATGGCTAAAAATAAATATATTTATATATTAATTATTGTTTAAATTAATTTTTATTTTTCTAATTTGAGTTTATCAATAAACCCTTTTTTTTCTTAAGCTTATCTGAATATGTAATACGTATTTCTATTTTTAAAATATATCGGTCAGTGAAAAAACGTAATAATAATTTGCCGGGTTAAAAAGTAAACGGTAATAAAAAATAATAATATAAAAATCACTTTCAAATTATTTAATAGGAATAAATAAAAGGAATATACGATGGACAAAAAAAAGACAAATGAACAGGTTGATACAAATCAAGCCAATCTTTCGGCTTATCATGGGTTATTATCAAATTCATTAGGGGTAATGAATACATCTCAGATAGTCACTGGAAACGGGCAAATTGCGTTAGATTTAGTTGTTGTTATCGATACCAGTGGTTCAATGGCTGATGAAGCAGGGGATTTAAGTAAACAGATTGATGCGACGATTGAAGCGGCATCAGCGAAGTGTCCATCCCATCTTAGAGCGACATTTTTAGGTATAGAAGGGAATTGGGCAAACACAAGGTTTGACCAATCTGCCAGTGAATATTTAATTAAGATAGGTACGAACGAAAGGGATCTACAAGCTAGATTGCCGTTTAAAGAACCCGACGGGCGAGATCACGCTGGAAATAAAGAGGATTTATGTCGCGCGGTTATTGATATTAGTAAACATTTTGATTGGCGTGATGATGCCCGTAGAGCTATTTTTGTATTGGGTGATGAAGGAATGGAAGGTGGTGGGGGAATTCTCACTCGTGCTGCGATTGCTAAAAATAATGAAGCCATATCGGTGGCTCAAGAAAGAGGAATTAAAGTATATACCTACCAAGGTACACCAGATGATAGCCCAACCAATCTAGATCGTTTCCCAACTCTTGCTGATAGAGATAACGTGACGAGAGAGTACGAACGGCTAGCCAAAGAAACCGACGGGCGTGCGTATATTTACACCACAGGGATTGCAAATTTCTCCTTGGTTTTACAGGAAATATTGTGTGACAGCTTAACACCACCAGTAAAACCCGATAAAGGCTTATTAAATTGTGATGCGGTGTGTGACAACTTGCCATTAATTATTAATACAGTAAATACATTGTCCGATATCATCAATAAAACAATCAACTCTTGTTGCCCAATAGACTCAGATACGAAACATGATGATTCGTGCCAGTGTCAGCATTAATGTTATAAAAAATAAAAGCGGGAAAATATTCCCGCTTTGTAATTATTATTGATAAGTTTCGTGGTTAATAAAAAATACCAATAATTGCACAGTGCGCGACAAACCCGACCATCAATGGTACAGCGGTTCGTTTCACGACATCAAAAGGTTGCAGTTTTGCCCCACTCGATACGGCAATAATAACCCCCGCGACTGGTGACATACCTCGACCCATGTGTGAAGCTTGTTGCATTGGTAGGATCATGGCAATTGGGTTAACGCCCATGCTATGCGCAATTTGTGGAATTAACTCAACGAATGCAAGGAATGGTGCATTACCTGAACCCATAATAATGGCTGCAGCAAGGGTCACTAATGCAAATACAATCGCCATGGCAAATGGTGGCAAGCCGACGGACTCAGCGCCTAAAATCAGTTGGTCAATTGCTCCACTGACTTTAATACCATGAGCGAACACACCAGCAGCAACCAATAAGCCAACTACATTACTGAATGCATGACCCATACCATTTAAAAATGTTTGGAAGCCATTACAAACCGTTTTGAAATTACGTACGCGAAGTGTTTCAATCACCATACAAATTGCCATCGCAATCAGTACGATAGTCACAACATCTAAGTGAATACCGGAAAAGAACAGATTGGATGTTCCTACTGCCATAATAATGGGTAACATAGGAAGAAGTGCATAATATCCAGGAACGGATTTAGTCATTTCTTCTTTTTCATGGGACTGAACAGCTTTACCAATTTCAGGCACGAAGCCTTGCTTACGGTCACAATGACGTTGCCAGAAAATATGGGTAATACCGACTACCAATACAGTGGCTAACGCGGCAGGGCCTTGATAGTAAAGTACATATTCAACAACAGACATATCGACAGCTTTTGCGCCACGGATAGCATCAATTGCCGTTGGAGTATAGGCCACACCAAGGGATGTAGCGATAACCCCAGCCGCAGAAGCAGGTGATAATCCCAAACCTATCATAATGGGGAACATGGTACCCATTAACAATACCGCTAAGCCCGTTGCTGATGGAATGGCTAATTGCAATATACTCGCCAACAAGAAAGAGAAAAATAGTAGTACATAAGGTGAACGCATATTTTTCAGTGGCTTGGTTGCAACACGTACTACCGCTTCATTGGCACCGATATGGTCCATATAGTGCGCAAAGCCCATCAATGCCATGATCATTAAACCGAGATCTGCTGCACGGCTACTGAATAAATCTCGCATGACTTCAAATGGATCGAGCCAAGTGATACCGGTGGTGGCGACATTTTTAGGGAGAATAGGCCCCCAGCCAAGGGCTAGGGTGAATATCATCAATACTAAGCCAGCAATTAATAATACTGGCTCAGCTTTGTATCCCTTCAAAATAAACCGCGCAACCAAAACAACGATAATCAGAACCGTTAGAATTGGGATCATGCTTTAGCTCCTGGTTTGAAGCGTTCTGCGGTGATTTGTACCACTTGTTTTAATACATCGCTGGCGGCGTGTAGGGACTTAACAGGTAGATATTCATAGATTGAATGGAAGTTATGTGCACCTGTGAAGATGTTAGGGCAAGGTAACCCATTTTGTGATAATGCGGCTCCATCATAGCCACCACGCATAGGAATGACTTTTGGTGTAATACCACAAGCTTGGTAGGCGTCAACAGCAATATCAATAGGGTAACGGTTATCACCTTGTAGGCTGTTGTAAACGTTAGAATAGCGATCTGATAGCTTACAAACAACACTTTCGCTGCCCCAGAGACTTTCACAGCTTTCTGCTAATTGTTTTAAAAAAGCCATACGTTTGCGATAGCCATCTTCGGTAAAATCGCGAACGTCCATTTTTAACACGGTACGAGCGCTATTACCTGACATTTGTTTCACCCAATAATAGCCTTCGCGACCATCTGTATATTCAGGTGCTTCACCGCCCGGTAACATGGCAATAAATTTTTGCGCCATTAATAATGAATTAACGAGTTTGCCTTTTGCAGACATTGGATGAGCTGATTTACCCGTAAAGATGATTTCGGCATCACCCGCATTCCAGTTTTCATACACAAGTTCACCAATACCGCAGCAGTCTAAGGTGTAAGCAAAATCTGCTCCAAACTCTTTAACATCAAAGACTTTTGCGCCACGGAGGCCTTGTTCTTCGTCCGGAACAAAACCAATTTTAATGGTTCCGTGCTTGATTTCTGGGTTTTGCTTAAAGTATTGCAGCATATCCATGATAGAGGCAATTGCCGCTTTATCGTCAGCACCTAATAGGCTGGTTCCATCAGTGACAATAATGTCATCACCAATGTAATTCACCAATTCAGGGAATTCACCCTTGCGTAGATAAATATTAAGCTCTTTATTCATGCATAAATCTTCACCGGTGTATGGCAAGATTTGCGCTTTAGTATCATTAGTTTGTTCTGCACTAGTGTCTAAGTGGCCAAAGAAAGCGACGGTTGGGACATCATAATCAAGGTTGGAAGGTAACGTTGCAGTGACAATGGCAGTGTCACGCAGTTTAATATCTTCAACGCCCAGAGCTTCTAGCTCCTGAACCAGTTGTTTCGCAAGGACACGTTGCCCTTCTGAGGATGGCATAATCCCTGCCGCGCCCTTTTCCCTATCAGTGGTGGTGTTAATTTTGGTGTAAGAAATAAACCGCTCAACAATATTCATTCTGTTAATTCCCCAGCATCTTATAGAATGCGTTTTACATTAGTTATATCTGTGACTGTAATTTCATTTCACAGTATTATTCTTGTATCACAACTAAAGATATTCTGAATATCAGACCTGTTGAGTTTTTCTAAGAAATGCTAGTGAGAATATAAAATTGATAATTAATAGTGGCATTATTCGTATAATGAATTAAAATGAGCGACTTTATTCCTACCTTATTTTTCCTAACTTTACATTGTTAAATTATTGATATTGATACGTGATAATATTCTTTCACAATGTATATTTTATTTAACACCTAGTATTAAACTTGCTCTATCTTAAATTTAATTAATATATATTTTTGTTGGATAATTAAAAGATAATTTATTCTAAAAATAAAAACAATTTTAATTTAACAACATTAATAGAAAGGTAGATGGAATGAATGCTTAAAATCATATTTTGACATTTTATTTCTTTATCTTTCATTTAGATAATTGAATAAATTTTATAATGCCCCTTATATTGGTTGATTTTTATAGGGTAGTGATAAAAATTTTTTTTGTATCGTTTCACATTGCCTCTACCTATCCTTCTTTGAAAGCAAATGAAGATTTACTATCGACTGTTTAACTACCCCTTGCTATGTAATTTCAAAGCAAAATTCCACTTTTGTGTTCAGTATCTCTAAATTATTTTTTTTGATTAAAAATCATTTGATTATGGTTATTTTTTCTAAGTTGTCATCATCTTTTTACAGCGAGGTAATCGACTTGTTTTCGATGAATTGCTTACTTTTTGTGATCTCTACTTGAATTTTGGTATTTTCGATCACTTACTTTTTGATCTTATGTAAAAGTATAAATAATATGTGTTAACCAGAAACGAAAGAAAACGTAAACAAAAAGAGGATGAAGCAATGACTGTTTCGCGCAGAACCTTTATAAAAGGATTAGCAGCCAGCGGTGCAGCAATGTCGGTTTCTAGTCCCATTTTAGCCAGTGATGGAAAACCTTCAAATATTAAGCCTTATCGGCCCGATAACTCCCCTAACTTATTGATAGTATTCCCCGATGAGATGCGTACCCATGCGTTACAATTTATGGGAGAAGACCCGTCAATTACCCCTAATTTAAATAAGTTTGCCAAACAATCAAAAGTCATGACACAAATGGCATCCAATTACCCACTATGTTCTCCATTTCGTGGCATGTTTATGACTGGGCAATATCCTGTACGTAACGGTATTACAGGCAACGCACACGATTATGGTGGGAAGGTAGGGATTGATTTATCACCTTACGCTAATTGTTGGTCTGATGTTTTGAAATCATTGGATTACAGCACGGGTTATATTGGTAAATGGCATTTAGATGCGCCATATGCACCTTTCATTGAAAGCTATAACAATCCGATGGAAGGGCGTTATTGGAATGAATGGGCTGCACCAAACCGCCGCCATGGCTTTGATTTTTGGTACTCCTATGGCACATATGATTTGCATATGAAACCGATGTATTGGGCCAATAATACACCACGAGAAAAACCTATTTATATCGACCAATGGGGACCAGAGCACGAAGCGGATATGGCCATAAAATTCTTACAGAATAAAAATGGGCAATACCGTGATAATACTAAGCCATTTGCACTGGTTGTTTCAATGAACCCTCCGCATTCACCGTATGACCAAGTCCCACAAAAATATCTTGATGTCTATAAAGGGAAAACCTCGCAAGAGTTAAATACTCGGCCAAACGTTAAATGGGATGTGGAATACCAAGAAGGTTATGGACCTCAATATTTTAAAGAATATCTGGCGATGGTAAACGGCGTCGATGAACAATTTGGTCGTATCGTTGATGAACTTGAAAAACAGGGACTTGCTGATAATACATTGGTCGTTTTCTTCTCTGATCATGGTAGTTGTCTTGGTGCAAATGGGCAGCCGACAAAAAATAACCCTTATGATGAATCAATGCGTGTTCCGATGATGTTTCGGTTACCGGGTAAAATTAAACCGGGGCAAGATGATGCATTAATGTCAGCACCGGATATCTACCCAACGATTCTCGGTTTATTAGGGTTAGAGCAATGGATTCCCGGCTCAGTTGAAGGGAGTAACTTAGCTGAACGTGTAATCACTGGTGAGGGCGATGTTGCCAATTCTCAACTTTACTTATTTATTCCATATGGTGAACCTTCGTTTGGTAAACGCGGAGTGAGAACGAAAACGCATACACTGGTTATTGATCGCCAAGATGGACAGCCACTGAAATATACGCTTTATGATAATGTGAATGACCCTTATCAAATGAAAAATGTGGCAGATGAAAACAAGCCAATTATTGATAAATTAATTAAAGATGAGCTCATACCGTGGTTAGAAAAAACCGGTGACTCTTGGAGACCAACAGAGTTTATTACGGCAACAACAAATAAATTAAATAAGAAAGTTTCAGCGTGTGAAGTTAAATAAATTATTTTTTGCCGCCTAATTAATTAGGCGGTAATAACTAAAAATAATGAAATTATTATTCTCTAATAAAACAGGGAATCACTATCCTCGTGCTTAAATAGCACACAGCTTTGGAATAAAGATAATGAAAAGATTAATTATTGCTAGTGCAGTGTTATTTGCAATTTCATCACAATCTGCTCTCGCAAATAACTATAAAACCACAATTGAATACCGTCACCAATATTTAGACGCATCAGGGAAAAGTGGAGATAGAATTAAAGCTTTCTTGGATACAGGAAAAAATATTGGATTTGAACTTGATGCACGTTATGGGAATAAAGATGGTGCCTATGATGCAATGAAAATTGATGGTTCAGAATTTTCAGCTTTTTATTATACAAAGTTGAACCCAAATTTAGTGGGACTTGTCGGTGCTTCTCTTGATTTTGATAAATTAGGTTTAGTTTATGTGCCTTATGTCCGTTTAAATTATACATTCGATAATGGTATTCGTTTGCAAGGCCGTTATAAATGGAAAGTATGGGATTATGGTCAAGCTGGGGAAAACGGCAGTAATTACCATTCTAAAATCCAGGAGTTTGATAGCTGGATAGGTTACAAATGGGGTAACTTAGATTTGCAATATCAATTAGATTTAATGTGGGAAATGGCTGACAACGCTCAACCTCTTTATAATGATAAGAAATTCGATTATCAACACAACGTTCGCCTTCGTTATGACATTAAAGCGGATGATGGTGCTTTATGGCGCCCATTTGTTGAAGTGGGTAATGTGAAAGAAAATAGGTTTTCAAGTGACCGCCAAACACGTTTCCGTGTAGGTATTCAATATACTTGGTAATATCGTTTTCTATTAAATACACCCACGAATTATCGTGGGTTAGGTTGTTGACAAAGCGGGATAAAAGCGTGGTTTTTCCCGCTTTGTGTTATCAGACGAAAATCAATAAATTGATTTTCCTAGTTTATTTTCAAAACCTATTAGACTTGCCGCCAAACACAATATGTTTGTCGGCAGTCTGACCCACGAATTATCGTGGGTTTTTTTTATTGTGCGCCGAGCATGGCGCGTAGCGCCTTGATTGGCGCTGTCTGTTGACTGTGGTGGCTAACAGGCGACTTGGAGGTGAAAGTCCTCTACACGCCCGATAAGGGGAAGTGTTAGCTGAACGGCAAGGGTGTTCACCGCGAGGTGAAATCTGAAGGAAGCTGAAAGCAAAATGCAGGTCTGACGAACAGGAAGCGGTTCAGGCGGCGCAGCGGGGTAAGGCGGCAATTATCGTCAACGCCCAATACTTATACGGAACGCTGTGACGTACAGCCGACAGACATAGGCAGGAAAGTCGCGCGAATTACCTCGGGAGATCTGCCATTGTGCCGCCGTGCTACCAACATCGAGAGGTGTTGGGATGCAATGACAGAAGTCAGCCGACGCCGTAGTAGTGCTAGCTAACCGACAGCATGAAGGGCTGAACATGTTTAACCGCAATTAGGACATTGATACTCGATGCCGATTAATGATGCACAAGGGCAAATGATTGCCGCCACAGGTCAGGATAGCGGACAGTATTCGCCAGAGCTGCCTCGTGGTGCTGAAATCGACACGGCGGTCAGTGGGAAAACGAAAGCGGAAGTGCCGTTGACAATGGAAACGGTGATAGAGAGAGCCAATATGATGCTCGCCTATCAGCGCGTAGTAGAAAACAAAGGTGCAGCAGGGGTAGATAACCTCAGTGTGCGTGAGTTGAAGCCATGGCTGAAAACAAACTGGGCAAGCATCAAAAGCGCCTTAATGACAGGGAGTTACCTCCCTCGGGCAATCCGTAAAATGGACATCGCAAAGCCAGATGGTGGAGTGAGAACATTGGGGATCCCGACAGTGGTAGATAGACTGATCCAACAAGCGATCGCGCAGAAACTGAGTCCAATGGTTGACTCGACCTTCTCAAAAGCCAGTTATGGCTTCCGCCCGAAACGCAACGCATGGCAGGCAGTGCGCCAAGCACAAATCTACATGAATAGCGGAAAACATTGGGTAGTTGATATAGATCTGGAAAAGTTCTTCGACAAGGTGGATCACGATATCTTGATGTCGCGACTCGCCCGCTGGGTCAAGGATAGACACGTATTGAGGTTGATACGTCGATACCTTGAAGCGGAGATGGTCGACAAAACAGAGAGGATAAAACGTGAACAGGGCATGCCGCAAGGCGGGCCATTGTCACCGCTGCTCTCAAATATCTTGTTGGACGAGTTGGATAAAGAGCTGGAGCGACGTGGACACGCATTTTGTCGCTATGCGGACGACTGCAATATCTATGTTAGCAGCCGTAAAGCGGGAGAACATCTGCTTAAGGATATCAGTGAGTATTTAGCGAAAACGTTAAAACTGACGGTAAACGAAAAGAAAAGTGCAGTGGCGCAACCTTGGGAACGGAAGTTCTTAGGGTACAGTGTGACACGGCACAAAGTTGTTCGACTGAAAGTGTCAAACACGAGCGTAGAAAGGCTAAAGGAGAAAATCCGCAGCCTGACCACGGGGCATAACTCGAAGTCAATCAAACGGGTCATTGAGGAACTGACACCGATCCTCAGAGGTTGGATCAGCTATTTTAGATACACGCAAGTGAAAGGTGTATTAGGAGAAATAGACAGTTGGATCAACAGGAAACTCCGTTGCTTGCTATGGCGGCAATGGAAACGGCCTTACACGCGAGCAAAGAAGTTAATGTTGGCAGGTTTAAGTGAGGAACGAGCCTGGAGTTCAGCGTGCAACCAACGAGGAGCGTGGTGGAACTCGGGAGCTAGCCATATGAACCAAGCGATAAAAGTCGCGATGTTACGTAGGGCAGGCTTACTATCATTGTTGGAACAACAACGGCAGTTCCAGTGTTAACATGAACCTCCGTATACGGAACCGTACGTACGGTGGTGTGAGAGGACGACGGGAGTGATCCCGTCTCCTACTCGATGCCTATTTTTAAAGAGAAGGGAGGAAGAAACACGGAAAAAAAGCAAGAAAAATGGCCAATAAATTGGCCAAAAGAAAGTAATGAAATGACAACTTGAGCAATGGTAAATCGGGTTGTAATGAATTAAATTTTGAGTTGAATAACTTCACTTGCTGCTAACAAATAGGCTCCTGCCCCATAATCCATATTATGTTCATACTTGACATCTCGCGGATTGAACGCCGGAAGCTGCACCCAACCTAACATGCCGTTAGGGTGAATACAGTTTTGTAGTGCACGCCATGATTTTTCGAGTAAAGGCAGATAACGCGTTTCTTCCAGTAAACCTTGGTTTAACCCCCATGCTAAGCCATAGCAAAATAATGCGGTGGCGCTACTTTCGGGTGAGGGGAAGTTTTGCGGGTCAAGTAAACTGGTACGCCAGAAGCCATCTTCTTGCTGGTATTGAATGACAGTTTCCATTAGCTCCGTAAATAAATTTACATATTGCTGGCGGGCAGGGAAATCATTAGGTAAAGATTGTAAGATACGAGGGATAGATGCAATGACCCAACCAATGCCTCGACTCCAAAATACTTTCTCACCATTTTTTTCACGCAATTCACCACCTTTACCATCAGGAATATAACGATAATCGCGATAAATTAAGCCAGTTTCAGGATCACGCAAATGTTCTATCGCATCCCAATAAGCGGTATGCATGTAATCGAAATAACGAGCGTCATTCGTTTTAGTTGATAATGCGGCAAAAGCCGGGGGGGCCATGAAAAGTGCATCACACCACCACCAGTCCTCTCGACCTAGTTTTGGCTCTGCTAACATAAGGTTGAATGCGTTAATAGTGGGCTCAAGAACTTCTGGATGATCAAATTGTGAACTCACAGCTAAATAGGCTTGGGTGCAGACGTGGTCATCGGCAAAGCGTGGGTTAGGCCCTGTGCGAAATCCAGTATGTAATGTGTAATCCAATACACCAGCAAGATATTCGTTATCTTGTGTTGCCTGCCATGCAGCCGCAACACAAGACCACAGAACACCACGTTCCCAGTCCGTATCTTTGATAAAACGGGTTTTGCCACTACGACGAAGTACACTGCGTACTTGGTTTTTTGATTGATAACGATAAACCCGTTTCATATCATCTAAAACCGTATTACGTTGTAATGGTTTTGGTAATGATGATTGTTCCATTATTTTCTCCAGATGGATTAGCGAGCTAACCAGCCACCATCAACGGCAATGGTATAACCATTAATATAGTCGCTTGCTTTGGAGGCTAAAAAGATGGCTGGTCCTGCTAAATCCCCAGGTGTTCCCCAGCGACCCGCAGGAATGCGCTCTAAGATAGCCGCATTGCGGTCTGCATCAGCGCGTAGTGCTGCTGTGTTGTCTGTTGCCATGTAACCTGGGGCGATTGCATTCACATTAATGTTGTATTGGGAAAGCTCAGTAGCAAGAGCACGAGTGAGCCCCATGACAGCGGACTTACTTGCTGTGTAAGATGGAACCCGAATACCACCTTGGAATGAGAGCATTGATGCAATATTAATAATTTTCCCGCCATTACCTTGCTTCACAAATTGGCGTGCAACGCGTTGAGATAAAAAGAATAAGGTTTTTTGATTAATATTAATCACATCGTCCCAATCTTTTTCACTAAACTCTAATAAGTCTTCACGGCGAATAATGCCCGCATTATTGACAAGGATATCAACATGGCCCATGGCGGATACTGCATCATCAACCAAAGTTTGTAACCCATCTTGTTCCATTAAATTCATGATAATATAGTGAAATTTACGGCCTAAAGCTTCAACTTGAGCACGTGTTTCAGGGGCATCTTGAATACCAACCCCAACAATATCCGCGCCAGCTTGGGCTAAACCAATTGCCATCCCTTGACCTAAACCGGTATTACATCCAGTGACAATCGCAACTTTTCCTGTTAAATCAAATAAGTTCATCTGTGCCTCACTTACGATGTGACAGTACTGCCACATCGTTTTTTATTATGTTAAAAAGATAAAAAGGTTATTTCAGATCTTTCATCGCGACATGGTCCATATCGTGGAATACCTGGTTTTCCCCAACCATTCCCCATATAAATGTATAAGCCGCAGTTCCCACGCCTGAGTGAATAGACCAGCTTGGGCTAATGACGGCTTGTTCATTACGAACAACAATATGGCGGGTTTCCGAAGGCTCGCCCATATAATGGAAAACAACGTTGTCTTCTTGCATATTGAAATACAGATACACTTCCATACGGCGCTCATGGGTATGGCATGGCATGGTATTCCATAAGCTACCGGGTTCGAGTACTGTCATGCCCATTGATAATTGGCAGGTTGGTAAAATAGATGGGTGTAAGAATTTATAAATGGTTCGAACGTTACAATTTTCAACATTACCCAATTTTTCTGGTGAAGCTTGTTCGATAGTAATTTTGCGTGTTGGATAGGTATGGTGTGCAGGAGCACTGTTGATGTAAAAACGTGCAGGGGTAACGGCATCGTTACTGATAAACTCGACAGATTTAGCACCCATACCAATATAAATAGCTTCTTTTGGTGCGATATCATAGGTTTCGCCGTCAACGATAACTTGACCTGTGCCCCCAATATTAATTGCACCCAGTTCACGACGCTCAAGAAAGAACTCAACGCCTAATGCTTTTCCTGCCATAAGAGTGAGTGGCTTTTGTGTTGGGACAATGCCACCCACAATAATGCGATCGATATGGCTATAAGTGAGATTCATTTCCCCTTCACGGAACAAGTTCTCGATCAGGAACTGTTTGCGTAAGCCTTCAGTATCAAGTGTTTTTGCATGCTCGCTGTGAATTGGTTGACGAATTTCCATTATAAATACCTCATGATTTACTGATAGGTAACCAACCTTAATGGTCGGTATCCCCGAATACAGAGTGAACGTGTTCACCTCTGATGAATGTGTCTGTTAGATAAAAATTATTATCAACAACGGCAAAACTAGCTTGAGCCCCAACTCGGATGTAGCCAAATTGGTCATCAATTCCAAGGTATTGAGCGGGGACCGATGTGGCCATTTGTACGGCTTCCCACTCAGGAACATGAGCGAGTTGCACCATATTGCGCAATGCGTTATCAAGGCTACATGTACTGCCCGCAAGAGAGCCATCGGCTGTGCGAGCTTGCCCTTGCGTGACTTTTACTGTTTGTGCACCAAGGGCATAATCACCATCTGGTAGGCCGCCAGCTCGCATACAATCTGTGATTAAAGCGAGCCGCTGATAACCTTTCATTCGATACGCTAGCTGCATCATGACGGGGTGAACATGAATGCCATCGGCAATCAGTTCCGCAAGAACATCGTGGTACAACACTGCGCCACAGCAACCAGGTTCTCTATGGTGTAAACCGGTCATCCCGTTATAAAGATGCACACCACAATCTGCTCCTTGGGAAAATGCAAGACTGGTTTGCATGAAATCGGCGGCGGTATGTGCAACACTGGTTTTAATACCGTGTTGTACTAACCAATCAATAGCCTCAATGGCGCCTTCAGCTTCAGGTGCAACTGCAACACGCAAAAGTGTGTGATTAGCACATTGCATAAGGTCTTCTAATTCATGAATGGTCGGCGATTTTAAGTACTTAACAGGATGTGAGCCTCGATGACGTTCAGTGAAGTAAGGGCCTTCTAAAAAACTGCCGACTAATTGGGCTCCTGATGTTTGCGGCTTGGTGATAAATTCACACACTTGGGTTAGTGCGCGTTTAATATCATTCATTGGTGCGGTGACGGTGGTTCCCACCCAAGCCGCAACGCCGGTTTTGACTAATGCATCAGCAATGGTTTGCAACCCTTGTTGGCTTGCATCCATGACGTCTGCACCAGCACGCCCATGAATATGGATATCAACAAACCCCGGTAGTAAGGAGCGGTCTTCAAGACGGATAACAGGGCAGTGTTCGGGAGCAGTATCCGTAATTTCCTGTATAACACCGTTGCACACTCGAACATACTGCTGATAGCGAATTCCTTCAGGAGTAAAGGTGCGATCCGCTAAAATGGCATATTGCTGTTTCATAGGCCATCTTCTTCAAATTCAGGCTCTGATATCATAGCCAGCTGCTGACGTAGGTCTTGGATACTGCTAGTACCAATATCCTGTAAGATAGAAAGAAGTTCTTTCGCATCAACGCCTTCACGTTCCAATGCCGCATTGACAATCATCGGCAAATTAACTCCAGCTAAAACTTCAACGGATTTATCTTCCATCATAATTGCCATGGCGCGGTTACAAGGGGTTCCACCAGGAAGGTCGGTAAGAAAAAGTACTTGTTCACAATTCATGGTGTCCATTGCTGCTCGCATTTGTTGTTCCAATTCGTCGGGAGAAAGGGTTTCAACAAAATCAATAAACACCATATTTTCCTGTTCACCTGCGATGGCTTTGACGGCGGAAGCCATACCGCTCGCAAAATTAATGTGCCCAGAAACAATCAAACCAATCATTTATAACTCCTTGCTGGTGGGTAACTTAGCTACCCACCTAAAAACAATTTAATACGATTTTGTTACATCACACCAAGTACATGACCAATAACACCGAAGGCTAAGACAGAGAAGATAAGTACTGGCGGTTTTGCCCAAAAGCCTGTCCCTTTCACCATTTTGAACATCAAAAAGACAAGACACAGAGGGAGTAAGTTAGGCATGATTTTGTCAAACAAGGCGGTTTGTAGTTCGACCACTTTGCCACCCACCTCGACAGCAGCAGTGGTTTGTACTTTTATGAAGGTGGCGGAAAGCGCCCCGATGACAAAAATCCCCATGATGTTGGCGGCTTTAGCGAGCTTTTCTGTTGCATCGCTCATGTTAACCATCGCTGCAGTACCTGCACGATATCCCATGAACATCAAACCGAAATAGACAAAAAAGTGAACAATTTGGTACAAAAAGAAGAAAACGAATGGGCCGGCAATTGATCCTTCCATTGCGATAGATGCACCTAATGCTAAAGTCAGTGGCATTAGTGTCATATGGTCGATAGCATCGCCAATTCCACCTGTTGGGCCCATACCTGCGACTTTCATGACGTTGACCGTAGAAGGCTTCTCTTTGTTTTCTTCCATGGCAACGGCAGTACCAAGTAAGAAAGTAAATAATTTTGGACTCGCATTGAAAAACTGTAAGTGATTTTTCAGTGCGGTTGCATAATCGCGTTTGTTATTACCATGAATTTTGCGTAGGGCTGGGATGATGGAGAATGCAAAGCCACCTCCTTGCATACGTTCAAAGTTAAAGTTACCTTCCATAAAGAGCCCACGAAAAGCACAGCGCCATAGATCGCCTTTCGTGATGACTTTGCGGACAGTGGTATCTTGATATTCATCAACGCCATCAACGTAGGATTCCACAGGTAAGTTTTTTGTTTCTACTGTTGTTTTGTTATCAGATACCATCTTCAAAATCCTCATTTTGTTGTGAGTTATTCTTGTTGTTGTTACCGCTGAAGAAGTAATACAGAGCCGCCGCAGATGCGCCGAGTATTGCGACTGCCATAATTGGCAGTTTGAGATAAGTGGTCATCACGAAACCAACAAAGAACACACCCGCCACTTCTTTTGACCACATAATTTTCAACAACATCGCGAAGCCAATTGCTGGAACCATTTTCGCCCCAATACCTAAGCCTTCGAGTAGCACTTTTGGTGTATTTTCATCAATCCACTGTGCTGCGTGTTCACCGAAGTAAACCGTTACAAAGGCGACGATCGCGTAGAGTAAAGAACGAACGGTAATTGTGGCGACTAATAACCGGGAGATCCCCGCCGCATCAGCTTTTTCAGCGTAGCGGTCAGCTTTACCCATGGTGAACGCGGTAATAGCAAAAAAGCCGATAATGATCATTTGCATGAGAACGGCAATTGGCATACCAATTCCCATCGCTACCGCTGGTGATTGATTTGTCATAATAGCGAATGCAACGGCGGCAATAGTGCCTAAAGTAACGTCAGGTGGCTGAGCTCCTGCATTTGGAACAAGCCCAAGCCAAGCTAATTCTAATGTTGCACCCGCAATTAAACCGACTTGCATATCACCCATAATCAGGCCGACAACAGGCCCTGTGATCAGTGGGCGGTGGATATTGAGTGCAACGTCATACTTATCTATACCGCAAAAGAAGGCCCATAAAGCCACAAGAGAAGCTTCATAAATCATAATAGTTTTCCTTAAACGCCTTAGTGTTAAGTTGTTATCTCAATCTGCTTATGCTGATGCGAGAGTAAGAACATTAACGGGGGTTTGATCGGGAGTATTTTGAATCGTGCAAGCGACTCC
This sequence comes from Providencia sp. PROV141, assembly GCF_028481645.1. NCBI lineage: Bacteria > Pseudomonadati > Pseudomonadota > Gammaproteobacteria > Enterobacterales > Morganellaceae > Providencia > Providencia sp. PROV141. The sequence goes on from NZ_JAMPPR010000037.1 coordinate 28,618, forward strand.
TTTGTCGACAAGCCGACGAAATGCTTCTAAGTCGCGATCATCCACAGACACTGTTTTGGTAATTTGGCGTTTTCCTTCATGGAAGTGCATATTGCCAACATTACAGTGCGTGATAGGAACGCCGCCTTCGACAAGGCGGGCAACATCTGTTGGGTTATTGCAAAGAATAAAGATTTTTTGACGAGGAGACGCTTTGTGAATGACATCGATGGTTTTTTCGATAGAGAAAAATCGGACGGCATATTCTCCACCCGCGGAGGCTTTCATTCCTGCTTGCATAAAAGCAGCATTAGGACCATCCGCAGCATCATCATTAGCGACAAGAATTAAATTTGCTTCAGTGTGTTTACCCCAAGTGATTCGAATTTGCCCATGTAATAAACGCTCATCGATTCGGGTCCAGACAATATTTGGTGCGTGCATATAATTGCTCTCTTATTATTAGCTATATTTATCATTAAGAAGGCATGAAGCCATCTTCTTGATATGAGAACGGGTAAATAGTGACACCTTGAACAACTCGATTAATTTCTCCGGTTGGAGATGGGTTATCCGGTGTATTCCCCAGTGCAATGGAACTATGGAATGCAAAGGCCTGCGCTAACATTAAATAAGGGAAAAATAGGGCTGAGTCTGAGCATTGCTCCATTTTTTTAATATAAACAAAACTTTCCTCTATTTGTGTGTCATCGGAAGAGGAGGTGACCGCGATCACTTTTGCTGACGCATTATCGTGAATTACCTCTCTTAATAAGTCAGTTTCATACTGTCTAGTGTATTTATCGTTTGACAGAAACAGCACGATTAACGTTTCCTTATTGACGATAGATTTCGGTCCATGGCGAAAGCCTAACGGTGTGTCGAAGTTAGCAACGACCTTACCAGCTGTTAATTCCAACATTTTTAGAGCCGCTTCTTGTGCGAGACCTTGTAGGCCACCACTACCTAAATAAATGACTCGTTTAAATTTACCCGCGTATTCTTCCCGGATACGATGGTTAAATTGAGTAAAAATGTCGTGATAATCGTAGAAATAAGGCTTAATTTCGTTTAAATAGAAGGATTCTGTTAAGAAAATACACAGTGCAGCCATCATCATGGATGAAAAGCTTGAAGTCATGGCTAATGAACGGTCATTTGACTCTTCAGGCATTAAAATGGCTAATGCATTGGTATTATTTTGGCAATAACGATATAGCTGTCCTTGCTCGTTACAGGTTAAAACTAAGTGGTAACATTGAGTGAGGCATTTTTCTGCCACATCGAGGGCGGCAACACTTTCTGGGCTATTGCCTGAGCGAGCAAAAGAAATTAATAACGTTGGTACGTCTTCCGCTAAATATTCTTTTGGATCAGCGACTAAATCCGTGGTGGCAATGGCATCCACGCGGCGTTTTAAATGACCAGTGAGAACGGGGGCAAGAGCGCGGCCGGCGAAAGCCGATGTTCCAGCACCTGTCATGATAATGCGTGCGTCCGATGCCTGAAGTACTTTAGCTAAAAATGTATCAATTTCAGTACGTTGCTCTTGTATTAGCTGGTTTGTTTTTTCCCAGCATTCAGGTTGTTGCTCAATTTCTTTTGCTGTCCAGAATGCGTTTAGCTTTTCGAGTTCGGGTGTTTGATAGCTTAAATATTCCATGTCAAACCTCAGTGACTAAATTTACATGCATCGGCATATACCGAAAGTACGTCGCGAATTTTTGCAAAAATAAAGGATTTCGCTGTGCCATCGAGCATGCCTTCTCTTAATTGTTGAAATTGATGCGGCATGTATTGGCTTAAAAGTGGTAACGGGATTGGTTTTGAAGATAAGTTAGCCATCAGTATTTCTATGGCTTGGTTAATTTCTTTATCAGGCCAGTAATAACGAATACGGTCACTAAAGCTATAAACGCGAGCAAAAGCTTGCTGCTGGGCATCGCCATGGTAGTATTTTTGCCAAAATTCGGGCTCACGACACATCAATTGTTCCATTTTCTCTTTTAAGTGAGAACACTGTTCTGCCGGGAACATTTCATTCTCAATTTCACACAGAGAATAGAGGGCTTCTCGCATAGCAAATGTTAAAGCTGGGCCAACTTTTAAAATGGCAAAGTGGTCTTGAACAAGCTGCTTATAAGCATCAGGTGTTTGGTAATCGGTTGAGTGTGCTTCAAAAACGAGATGAGGGTAATCATCAACTACTTGACTTAATGCTTGTGCTTTTTCGGGTTGATAATCAATAACACCAGTATGGTCAAATTCCACACCAGGTTGAACGACGAGGCCAATAACACGTGCCCAACAGTCACCGACACCTGCTTTTTCGAACGCTTTCGCATGGCAGTCTAAGGTTTTTCTCGCGGCTTCTGGATCTGTGACTTCAACACCTTCAAGCGCTTCAGTTGCTCCACCTGGTACGGGGACTTCAGTACCAATAACATACACGATATCGCTGTAACCAAATTTTTCTTTGGCGGTTTTTTCTGCAACAACAGCGAGTCGGGCGGCACGTTGTGCAACGATTTCATCCGTGAGTGGAACGGGGTCATCTGCGCAGGACATACTACAGTCAAGGTGGATTTTTTTGAACCCTGCGGCAACGTAATGTTCAATTAGAACATCGGCATTATCCATGGCATCAGCGGCATTAAGCCCTTGCCAACGATTCGGACCTAAATGGTCACCACCAAGAATTAACTTATTCAGAGGGAAATTGATTTTTTCTGCTTTTTCAATTACATAATTGAAAAAATCAGCCGGAGTCATACCCGTATAGCCACCAAATTGATCAACTTGATTTGATGTGGCTTCAATTAAAAGAAAGGAATCATCATCCAGCGCTTGGTGCAATGAAGCTTCAATAACAAATGGGTGGGCTGAGCAAACAGAATAAATGCCATTCTGTTTACCAAGTTTATTTTGCTGAACAATCTTTTCTAAAGGATGCATTAATACTAACTCCACAATCAACACGGTTGTATTGTTAATGGAGTTAGCGAATTATTGCTCTTTATCGACGATGATTACTTCAATTTTATGGTTTTTCAACTCTTGGACATATTCATCAGGGATCCCAGAGTCTGTCACCAAAACATCAATATCAGCGAATTCACGGATCATATGACAACTGCGCTTACCAAATTTCGTAGAATCAGCAACCGCAATAACTGTTTCCGAGATTTCACACATTAACCGGTTAAGACTAGCTTCCTGTTCATTGTGTGTCGTGATACCAACGCGTAAATCGAACCCATCAACCCCAAGAAAAACCTTGTCAAAACGATAATTTCTGAGGCTATTTTCTGCTTGTGAGCCAGAAAACGATAAAGCATTTTTGCGCAATGCGCCGCCAGTCATTAGTACATCAATGCCTGCGGCTGTTGCTAACTCCATTGCGACATCTAAACCGTTAGTCATGACAACGACGTTATCCCGCGACTTTAAGTGTGTCGCAATTTCTCGTGTCGTTGTCCCCGAGTCTAAAATGATCGTGTCGCCATCATTAATGAGCGCGGCGGCTGCTTTCCCTATTAATGTTTTTGTGCCCGCATTCTGCCCACGCTTTTCGTGAATGCTTAGTTCAGCAATAAACCCAGTATTTGGAATTGCTGCTCCATGGGAGCGGACCACATAACCATTTTTTTCAAGAAAGCTTAAATCGCTACGGATGGTGACACTTGAAACTTTAAATATTTCGGCTAAATCTTCGACTCGTGCTTTACCTTGTTGGTTAATCATGTCGAGGATTTCCATGCGCCTTTCAACAGCCGCTTTCACTTTCATCTCCTTACGAAATCAAATGATTTGCTTTCATTTGATTTCGAATTAAGTTTACTACGCTAAAAAATACCGACAACGAAAAAAAACAAAACTTTTGATCTCTTTCACAAAGTTTCGATTTGTGTGTTGTTTGCTTACGGATATTTTCAAATTTTAAATATCATATCTTCGAATAAGAAAGTATCCAATCAATAAAGTCGTAATAACTATACTTTTACTAAGCAAACTCCGTGTTTTACATAAATATTAGCAATTTTTGCAAAAAGTTAGCTAAATATAAGCTCAAAAATTGGCATAAAGTGTGATGGCGGTATTTGAAGTTCGAAAGGAATAGAAATTTCTTTAAAACAAAAAACATAAATTAGTGGCATGTTGTGCGTTATTTATACTCTTTTCAATGTTTTTAACTCAAATTGAACTCTTTCAAATTCTTTCATTTTCTTATTTTGTGATTTCAATCTCTTTTGATTTTTCGTGTTTTGCGTAATGCTATAAAAATAACCTGACTATTTCGGATTAATTTAAATGCCTGCAAACCAACCCTCTTACTTTCATATGATGGCGAAACCCACCAGTTATCGCTGCAATATTAAATGTGAATACTGTTTTTATCTTGAAAAAGAAAATGTGTTTCACGAGCAACCTGCGCAAGATAAACATGACGTTATGCCTGATAACGTGCTACGTCGTTATATCAAAGACTATATCCAGTCCCATGCTGGTGAGCAGGTAGATTTTTCATGGCAAGGTGGGGAGCCAACACTTGCAGGGCTCGAATTTTTTGAGCGAGTTGTTAAGTACCAAAAGCAATATGCTCAAGGAAAAACGATCACGAATAGTGTGCAAACGAACGCCATTGCGATTAATCGACAATGGGCGCAGTTTTTTGCAGACCACAGTTTTTTAATTGGTGTATCAATTGATGGCTTAGAAGCTGTTCATGATAAATATCGAATTTCCGTTAATGGCAACCCAACTTTTGAGCGTGTGAAGAAAGCCATTCAGCTCTTGATTGAATACGGTGTTGAATTTAATACCCTAACCGTAGTTAATGACCAAAATTGGCGAAAAGGAAAAGAAACGTACCGAGCCTTGAAAGCATTGGGGTCCACTTTTTTTCAGTTTATCCCCATTGTTGAAGTGGATAGGCGCTTTCCTCAGACCCAAGGTGGTCATTATGCTCCTGGACCAAATGCTGTGATGGCGCCATTTTCAGTACCCGCGGAGGGGTATGGGCAATTTATGGCTGATGTTTTTGATGAATGGATCCACCAAGGAGACATTGGCAAAATTTACATACGTCTATTTGATAGCTTATTAGGTACTTGGATGGGCTATCCCGCATCAACCTGTGTGCAATCTAAAACGTGTGGGCAAGCACTGATTATTGAATCTAATGGGGATGTCTATTCCTGTGACCACTATGTGTACCCTGCAAATCGGTTGGGTAACGTACAACAACACTCCCTTTCCCGTATTGTTTCTTCTAAGCAGCAAGTCCGTTTTGGGCAAAATAAATATGACAAGCTAACGAGTCTTTGCCAGCGCTGTGAGGTTCAAAGCCTTTGTTATGGTGGTTGCCCTAAGCACCGGATCACGGCGATAGAAGGTGAAAAATATCGCCATAACTATTTATGTCGTTCATATAAAAAGATTTTTCATCATACCGCTTTAGGTATGCAGTTAATGCGTCAAGCGATATCGGGTGGTGCTTTAGCCAGTGATGCACTTGGCGTAATACAGCGTGCTTACAAGCAATAATCATATTATCTGGAGATATTTTTGTGAGATTACCTTCTATGAAGAAAAGCCTATTAGCTGGGCTGATAGCCGCAAGCAGCTTAGTGCCTCCCATTGCAGCGAATGCAGGAGGCACACCGGAAAAGCCGAATGTTTTACTGATTGTTATGGATGACTTAGGAACAGGGCAGCTCGATTTTGTGCTTGATAGCATTGATGTCACAGAACTTGCACAGCGCCCATCACCACAACGTTATCAAGGTGATATTAATAAGATGGTGGAAGCAGCAAGAGCAGCAATGCCAAATGTTTCGGATATGGCTGCCGGTGGAATAAAGATGACTAATGCATTTGTTGCTCATCCTGTTTGTGGTCCATCACGAGCTGGCATTTTTACAGGGCGCTCTCCCGCAAGCTTTGGCACTTACAGTAATGACGATGCGATGTTAGGTATCCCACAAGATATCAAACTATTACCTGCATTATTTCAAGAAAACGGCTATGCCACCGCCAGTATTGGGAAATGGCATAATGCCAAGGTATTGAAAAAGCCTAAAATTGCAGCAGAAAAGCAAACTCGTGATTATCACGATAATATGATTTCGACACCGGAGCCGGGTTTCGCCCCCCATGAAAGAGGCTTCGATTATGCATATAGTTTCTATGCATCAGGGGCGGCACTTTGGAACTCCCCGGCTATGTGGCGAAATGGTGAAAACGTACCCGCCCCCGGCTACACCACGCACTTGTTAACGGATGAAGCCATTAAATTCATTGATGGCCATAAGGACAAACCTTTTTTTATCAACCTTTCATATAGTGTGCCGCACATTCCGTTAGAAGAAGCTTCTCCAGCGAAATATATGGATAAATTCAATACGGGTAATGTTGAAGCCGACAAATATTTTGCTGCGCTAAATGCAGCCGATGAGGGAATAGGTAAAATTATCAATACACTAAAGGAAAATGGTGAATTAGATAATACGCTAATTTTCTTTATTTCTGACAATGGTGCGGTACATGAGTCGCCAATGCCAATGAATGCGATGGATAAAGGTTTTAAAGGGCAAATGTTTAATGGTGGTGTAAGCGTTCCATTTGTTGCTTATTGGCCAGGGCATATTCCTGCGGGTAAATACAGTGATGCGATGGTTTCAGCAATTGATATCTTACCAACCGCATTACAAAGCGCAGGGATCACCATACCCGATAGTATGAAGGTTGAAGGCAAAAATATTATGCCACTCTTAACGGGGAAAACAGAAAAGTCGCCACATAATTATTTGTATTGGACAGGGCCAGGGACGAAACATTACAGCGAAGAAAACCAAGATTTTTGGCATGGTTACCATGAATGGATCACTTATCAACGCAAAGAAATTCCAAACAACCCTAATTTAGAAAAACTATCGAAAGGTTCATGGGCTATCCGTGATGGAGAATGGGCACTTTATTTTTATGATGATGGTTCTGACCAGCTCCAATTATTCAATGATAAACAAAACCCAGCCGAATCAAATAATTTAGCGGCTCAATATCCAGAAAAAGTTAAAGAATTAAAATCTGCTTATTATCAATGGATTAAAGATAAACCAAAACCCGTTGTATGGGGACAAGATCGTTACCAAGTCCTGATTGAATCAGCAAGATAAATACAAAACTTTGTTTTATTCTGCGCGCAAGGATGCGCCTGTCTGCACCATAGAGAAATACGTATGACAATACCGACTGAACGCCCAAAACTACCTTATGAGCATCCAAGTATAAAAATTTATCAGAAATTATTCAAAGAGAATATCATTCGAAGATTAATTAGAAAGTCAGCTTATCAATGTAACGATAATCACATCACCGAAGTTTTTCAAGATGAAAGTCAATCACTTTCCGTTCTTTGCGAATTATTAGCCCGCTATACTGCAGAAGCCTTTGTTCATTATCAAGCTTGGGGCTACTCTCATGCCTATTACCCTGGCAGTCCTGGCCAACAGACTGTGCGAACAGATGCGCTAGAAGGCGTTAGCCGGGTACTGCCTTTGTTCGCTGCATGGTTAGTCCATAGCCGAAAAACCGTATTAAATGGGTTAAATTTAGCGTCGATTGACCTTCCTGAGATTATTAAAAATGCATTTTTGCATGGCACTGACCCCAATCATAAAGGCTATTGGGGAAGGCTTGACAATTATGACCAAAAAATTTGTGAATCGGCAGATTTAGCACTGACGCTTTGGTTAAGTCGTGAGTGGGTATGGGAAAAGTTGGATAGTTCTGTTCAACAACGCATTATTACATGGTTCGAACAGGTTAATCACTGTGATATCGTTGATAACAACTGGCATCTTTTTCCGCTTACCGTGCAGTTTGTGATCCGAGCACTCACCAGCCGAGATACTATTGCAATGTGGCGGTATGAAAGAGTGAAACAATTTTACGTAGGTGATGGTTGGTTTCGAGATGGTGCAAAGGGTAACTTTGATTACTACAATGCATGGGGTTTTTACTATTCACTATATTGGCTTAATCAAATTTGCCCTCATTTCGATGATGAGTTCATTCGTAGTTCCTTAAATCAGTTTAACCATCATTATCGTTATCTTATGACACCACAAGGCATTCCATTTTTTGGCCGCAGTGCATGTTATCGCCTCGCGGTGTCCACGCCTTTATTAGCCGGCGTTGATTTAGGTGGAGATGCCGTGAGTGTGGGGGAGGCTAAAAACGCACTAAAAAGTACTTTGCGTTATTTTATTGGCCATGGTGCTTTAAAAGCAGGAGCGCCAACTCAAGGTTTATTTAGTTATGATGCGCGCCTAGTCGATAACTACAGTGGTCCTGCGAGTAGTTTTTGGTCATTACGTGCTGTAATTATTGCTTTGTATTGTGGTAACCGAATCCAACTTTGGGACAGCCCTTGTAGTCCGTTGCCAATTGAGCGTTCAGACTTTCATTTCGAAATACCGTCAATTTCGGCAACGGTTATTGGTGTGAAAGAAACACAAGAGGTTACCGTGATATTTCGTGAAGATTACCTCAAACAGCAATCCCCGTTGACGCGTCGCTTAGAGAAACAATTACGCTCTCAGAAGGTGATTGAAACGCTACTAGGTCAATCAAGGCGCCCTAAAAACAACCTGTTACGTAAGGGGGTGACCAGCTATAGCTCTAAAATGACTCACTACTTCTAGACTTCCTTTCATTTGCTTTCAGTGTGAAAGGAATAGAAATGTGATTTAGATCTTTTACCTTTCTGTTTCTTTCGTTTAATATTATTCGAAATCAATCGAAAGATAAGAGGCGATTATGTACTTGGTATCTACCCGTAATATGTTGAACAAAGCTCAACTGGGAGGCTATGCAGTTCCCGCATTTAATATTCATAATTTAGAAACTATTCAAGTTGTCATGGAAACTGCCGCAGAAATGGCATCCCCCGTTATTTTAGCTGGCACACCGAGTACCTTTTCTTATGCAGGAAGTGACTATTTGATAGCAATCTGCCAGCAGGCCGCTGAGCGTTATAAAGTCCCAGTGGCTTTGCATCTCGACCATCATGAAGATATTCCAGATATTTTCCAGAAAGTCTCCGCGGGTGTACGCTCTGCGATGATTGATGCTTCTCATTTTCCGTTTGAAGAAAATATTCAAATTGTTAAACGGGTTGTTGATTTTTGCCATCAATGGGACTGCACGGTTGAGGCTGAATTAGGGCGTTTAGGTGGGCAAGAGGATGACTTAGTTGTCGATGCTGCAGATGCACTTTTCACCGACCCTGATGCTGCCGTAACTTTTATTCAAAGAACCGGTATTGATTCCTTAGCTGTTGCCATCGGAACCGCTCACGGCATGTACAAAAGTGAGCCTCATTTGGATTTTGTTAGGCTAGATGCCATCCGTAAGAAAACAGATTTACCGTTAGTTCTGCATGGTGCTTCGGGGATCCCTGATGCGGATGTTAGGCACTGTATTGACCTTGGAATTTGTAAAGTCAATGTCGCGACAGAACTTAAAATTGCGTTTTCTGATGCCATTAAGCAGTACTTCATTGAAAACCCAGAGGCTACGGACCCACGCCATTACTTGGTTCCCGGAAAGGCGGCGATGAAAGCGGTGGTGATGGATAAAATTCGTGTTTGCAAAAGTGATGGAACACTTTAACAAGTAAAAATTATCTGGATTTGCTGAGTATATAACCCAAATTTATTGCGGATGACTCGTAATAACTTTCTTTGAAAATAAAAGGAATGTCATGAAACAAGTTGCTGTTTTGCTCGCGGATGGCTTTGAGGAAGGGGAAGCGGTCGTTTTCATTGATATCATACGTCGGCTAGATATTCATGTTGATGTGCTGTCCTGCATGGATTCGCTTATTTTAAATACGTATTTTGGTACTAAAATTAGTGCAGATTATCTGTTAGTCGATAAGTTATCTCATACTTATGATGGCATCATGATGCCAGGGGGCCCAAAAGGAACTGACCGCTTGTATGCGAATGAAAAAGTAGTTGATTTTCTTCGTCGGCATATACATGAGGATAAGTATATTTGTGCGCTATGTTCTTCAGGCGCGAAGGTGTTAGCGGCTCATGGGTTACTGGAAGGACGGCATTATAGTACAGGAGATAAGCTGGCTGAAAAATTTGATGATGGTATCTATGTCGACCAAGATGTTGTTGTTGATGGAAAATTTATTAGTGCAAAAGGGCTTGGCGTGAGCTTTGAATTTGCATTTACCGTCGCAAAACATTTACTGGCTGACAATATTGATAAAGTGGATTGGCAAGCTAAACATATATATTTTAAACATTGGCCGCTTTCCTATCTATAATTTTTATTGGTAACTACGTACTTTTATATCGGCAATAAAGGTAATAAATAAAGCGGGAATAATATTTTCCCCGCTTTATTTTTATCAACTAGTCGAATGAAAATAAAAATAGAGAATTAATAGCGTATGAAGCTATTTTTTATCATGATAAGAATAAATGATGATTTATAAATATCATAACAATTAGATTTAAATTAGAAATTTTCCGTTATAAACATTAAGCTGGTCAGATATATAATCACCGGTAAGGAATGAAAATGCGGAATATTGCTATTACAAAAAATAATATTATTTCTGGCTTTCAATGGTTCTTTTTTATCTTTTGTAATACGGTTGTTATTCCCCCTACGTTACAGTCTGCTTTTCATTTGTCACCACAAACCACGTTTGTTATTACTCAATATGCTTTCTTATTAACAGCTTTAGCTTGCTTGTTGCAAGCATTTATAGGCCATAAACGCTCTGTGATGGAGGGGCCAACAGGGTTGTGGTGGGCAACAATTTTAACCGTAACTTTGTCAGAATCTATGCAAGGAACTCCTCTTGAGACGATTGGATGGAGTTTGGCCATGGGGATTTTTCTATCTGGGATTATTACTATTCTTATTGGCTTAAGCGGTCTTGGTGGTTGGTTAGCAGGTTTGTTCAAGCCAGGTGTGCTGGTGGTCTTTATGTTTTTACTTGGCGCGCAATTGGTTACTATTTTTTTAAAAGGGATGTTAGGGCTACCCTTTGGTGTTGGCAGTGAGAATATTACAGTTAATTATCCAGTATTCTTTTTGGCGCTCGCAGTACTGGTATTTGTTATAGGGATTATTGTGTATTTACCTGTGAATATTAGTAAATATGCTTTATTGATTGGAACAATCACAGGGTGGGTTGCTTATAGCGGGTTATTTGGCAGCACGATATCATCTGTTTCATCAGGGGAGTGGGTACTATTTCCATTAGGTCGCTCCGATGAAATTAATATTAGTATTGTGCTGACAGCAATTTTGGCTGGGATATTAAACACATCAAATACGTTTGGAGCAATGCGCGGAACGGATGTATTTTACCCCGATTCATTACCCGTTAAGTCCTTATATCGGCGTAGTTTTATGATGTCAGGAGCCGTAACAATATTAGCAGCGCCGATAGGCGTAGTGCCTTTTTCACCGTTTGTTTCATCAATTGGTCTAATTACTCAAACAAAAGACAGTTCACGTATCTCTTTTACTATTGGCAGCCTTATTTTCTTATGTGTGGGGGGCGTTGCAGTATTGACGCAATTTTTCCGCTCTTTGCCGTTAGCCATTGGTAGCGCGGTTATGTTAGCGACTTATTTGCCGCTGTTATTTTCTTCATTTTCATTTCTTGCGGATATGAAACTGAATGCACGTAATATTTATCGCCTCGCATTACCTATTTTTATTGGCATCTTTTTGATGTCAGCACCTGCTGCGGTACTAAATTCGTTACCAACAATGTTTAGTTCTTTACTGGGTAATGGGTTACTTATAGGCATTATATTGGCTCTTATTTTAGAAAATACGATCAAGTGGGATAAAATCTCCTAAATAATAAAAGAGCACTAAGCTGTTGTGCAGCTAATGCTCTTTTTCAGTAAAATTCTAGCGGCCTAAATAACCATCCCAATCTTTCCAAACGGGCTGTAAACCGGCTTGCACAAGTGCATTCGCTACTTGTGCGGCACTGCGGTTATCATTTGGGGAAAATTGTTCTAGCTCTTCTTTGGTATCGGCATAGCCACCTGGTTGGGTTTTCGAGCCGGCACTGACGTTGTTAATTGCCAATGGCACCACGTTATCACGGAAGTAAGGCGATTCACGAGTTGAGAGTGAAAGCTCGACATTCGGCGCCAGTAAGCGAAAAGCACAAATTAATTGCACTAATTCGGCTTCATTCATCAGTGATGCCGGTTCAACACCACCTGCACAAGGGCGTAAGCGAGGAAAAGAGATAGAATAACGACTTTGCCAGTAATGTTGCTGTAAGTACAACAAATGTTCTGCAACCATATAGCAATCGGTACGCCAACTGTTTGATAAACCAATTAACGCACCAAGGCCGATTTTATCTATGCCCGCTTCCCCTAAGCGTTCAGGCGTGGCTAAGCGCCAGTGAAAATCCTGCTTTTTGCCTTTGAGGTGATGGAGTTGATACGTGGGCTCATGGTAGGTTTCTTGATAAACCATCACACCGTCTAACCCCAAAGTTTTCAATTCCTTATACTCATCTGTGCTTAATGGCTGCACTTCCATCATTAAGGAACTGAAATAAGGGCGAATGATGGGGAATGTGTGACGAAAATAGTCCATACCCACTTTACTCTGGTGCTCCCCGGTGACCAGTAATAAGCTATCGAAACCAATTTTGCGAATGGTTTCGCACTCATTGATGATTTCAGCGTCATTTAGCGTTTTACGTTTAATTTTATTACTCATCGAAAAACCGCAATAAGTACAATCGTTTGCGCATAGGTTCGATAAATAAAGTGGCACATAAAACCCAACGGCATGGCCAAAGCGTTGTCGGGTGAGTTTCTGAGCTTTTTGTGCTATCAGCTCAATATAGGGACGGGCAGCAGGGGAAAGCAGCGCCATAAAATCATCGAGTGTGAGTATATCCACCGCCAAAGCATGTTCTACATCGGCAGGTGTTTTACTGTTTATCCGCAGTGTCGTATCGTCCCAATCCAGTGCTTGTAAGCGTTCTTGGAAACTTGGGATCATGATAAGGCCCCTAAGAAACTGGTCAATGGGCTGGACGCTTGCGCCTGTTGCTTCGGTGCAGCTAAACCACTTTGATAAGCTAACTCAGCCGCTTCGACCGCGAGTTTAAACGCTTTTGCCATGAGTACAGGTTGTTTCGCTACAGCGATTGCGGTGTTGACTAAGACGGCATTAGCCCCTATCTCGATAGCTTCTGCGGCGTGGCTTGGTGCACCAATCCCGGCATCTACAACGACAGGCACAGAAGCTTGCTCAATAATGATACGGAGCATTTCTTTAGTTGCTAAGCCTTTGTTTGTGCCAATCGGTGCGCCTAATGGCATCACAGCGGCACAGCCAACTTCTTCTAAACGACGGCATAACACCGGGTCTGCGCTGCAATAAGGTAATACAACAAATCCCTCTTTAACGAGCTGCTCTGCGGCGAGTAATGTCTCGATGGGATCCGGTAGTAAATAACGCATATCCGGATGAATTTCGAGTTTGACCCAATTGGTACCGAGGGCTTCTCGAGCTAGGCGCGCGGCAAACACCGCCTCTTGGGCATTTTTCGCACCAGAGGTATTCGGTAATAGTTTCACACCCAGTTCTTGCAGAGGTTGTAGAATGCCATCATCTTGCCCTCGTAAATCAATACGTTTCATTGCCATTGTCACCAATTGACTGCCGGATGCCGCAATGGCGTCTTGCATGAGGTTGGCACTGGCAAATTTACCTGTTCCAGTAAACAGGCGTGAGTGAAAAGTAAAATCTGCGATTTTTAACATCATTAGCCCCCAGCGATAGCTTGAAACAACAAGATATTATCTTGGTCATTAATGAGATATGAATTCCACTGACTCTTCGGAATGATCACTTGATTGATAGCAAGTGCAGTTCCCACCATTGGGCGATCGAGAGTGGAAAATAATTGATTAACCGTCAGTGGGGCATCGAATTCCATAGGTTGGTCATTAATTATGATATGCATGTTTCTTCCCGACAGATTGGACATTGCAATGACGGCGTTAATTGCAATGTATTCCATTGTTGTTGTTTTCCATCGAATAAACGCAATTTGCCGCTCAGTGAAGAGGGAAGGCCGACAAGTAATTTAATGGCTTCCAGTGCTTGCAACGTGCCGATAACCCCAACCACTGGCCCTAATACCCCAGCTGTGCGGCAGTTGCGTTCAGGTTCATCTTGGTCTGGGTATAAACAGGCATAGCAACCGGTACTAAATGGCGGCTCAAGTACCATTAATTGGCCACCAAACCCAACCGCACTGCCACTAACTAAGGTTGTATTAGTCATGACACAGGCAGCATTAACTGCATGGCGAGTAGCCATGTTATCGCAGCAATCAAGCACTAAATCGACTTGTTCAGCTAAAGGAATTAACGTCTCAACATCCAATTTTTGTGCGACAACATGGGTTCTGACCAACGGATTGAGTTGATGTAGCCTATCTGCGGCAAGCTGGGCTTTTGACTGGCCAATATCATCGGTATCGTAAAGTACCTGCCGTTGTAAGTTAGAAACGTGCAAGTCATCGTGGTCAGCTAGCCACAATTCGCCGACACCAGCACCCGTTAAATAAAGGGATGCAGGAGAGCCTAAGCCCCCTAAGCCGACAATGAGGACTTTGCTATTTTTCAGTTTTTGTTGCCCATCAGGACTGATGTCTTCAAGTAATAGCTGGCGGCTGTAACGCATGAATTCTTGGTCACTTAACATGATTGAATTCCTTAAATCATCATTAGCCCTGTTTTTATGACGATAAACTAGGGCTAATTTTGTGATTAAAAATCGACTAATTGGCGTGATCCCGCTCAATTAAATTCAGCAAAGTTTCTGTTGCGGCGCGCCAATCATCGGCTTTAGTAATCGCACTGACTAGCGCGACACTACCCACTCCAGTTGCTAGCACGTCAGGCACTTTATCAATGGAAATCCCACCAATGGCTACAGTTGGGTAGTCAGGCGTTGCTTCCACCATGGCTTTAAGTGTTTCTAAACCCTGAGGCGAAGAAGGCATCTCTTTCGTTTGTGTTGGAAAGATATGCCCCATGGCAATGTAGGAAGGGCGAACCGATTTTGCGATAGCCAATTCATGCTCATCGTGCGTTGATATTCCTAACCGTAAGCCCGCTTGGTGGATTGCTAATAAATCGGTAGTTTCCAAATCTTCTTGGCCTAAATGTACGCCATAAGCACCAAACTCGACCGCTAACCGCCAGTAATCATTAATGAATAAGCGTGCGTTATGTTTTTCCCCGAGCGCAATAGCTTGTTGAATCTCATCACGAACATCTGCGTCAGATTTGTCTTTGATACGCAATTGAATTGTGGAAACACCAGCATTAAGCAAACGTTCAATCCATTCAACGGAATCCACAACGGGGTAAAGCCCAAGGCGTTGTTCAGTCTCAGGAAAAGGGCTATTTGGGATAGCTATAGCGTTAGGCAATTTTGGCATTTTCATCCACCTCTGCATTCACAATTTCAGCACCGTGATAGAGTTCGCTGCCATGGGCACGGAAGGCTTCAGACATCTGTTCCATACCCGCTTCTTTTTCATTTGCCTCTTTTTGGGCTGCGTAGTCACGAACTTCTTGGGATATCTTCATTGAACAGAATTTAGGCCCACACATAGAGCAGAAATGGGCAATTTTCCCAGAAGCTTGTGGTAAGGTTTCATCGTGATATTTGCGAGCAGTTTCAGGGTCTAACGCCAAGTTAAATTGGTCTTCCCAGCGGAATTCAAAACGGGCTTTGGACATGGCGTTATCACGGATCTGTGCACCCGGGTGGCCTTTAGCAAGGTCAGCGGCGTGGGCTGCAATCTTATAGGTGATTAGCCCTTGTTTAACATCTTCTTTGTTTGGTAAGCCTAAATGCTCTTTTGGTGTTACATAGCACAACATTGCACAGCCAAACCAGCCGATCATGGCGGCACCAATACCAGAGGTAAAGTGGTCGTAACCCGGAGCAATATCGGTTGTTAGTGGGCCTAAAGTATAGAATGGGGCTTCGTGGCAATGTTCCAATTCTTCCGTCATATTACGGCGGATCATTTGCATTGGTACGTGGCCGGGGCCTTCAATCATGACTTGGACATCATATTCCCACGCAATTTTTGTGAGCTCACCAAGGGTATGGAGCTCGGCAAATTGAGCTTGGTCGTTGGCGTCTTGGATGGAACCCGGACGCAAGCCATCACCTAATGACAAGGAAACGTCGTAAGCGGCACAAATCTCACAGATTTCGCGGAAGTTTTCGTACAGGAAGTTTTCTTGGTGATGAGACAAGCACCATTTTGCCATGATAGAGCCACCGCGAGAGACGATCCCTGTTAGGCGTTTAGCTGTCATTGGCACATAGCGTAGCAATACGCCGGCATGGATAGTGAAGTAGTCGACACCTTGTTCTGCTTGCTCTAATAATGTGTCACGGAACATTTCCCACGTGAGATTTTCGGCGACGCCGTTCACTTTTTCGAGAGCTTGGTAAATCGGAACTGTACCAATAGGCACTGGGCTATTACGTAAAATCCATTCGCGGGTTTCGTGGATATAACGGCCGGTGGATAAATCCATGACGGTATCCGCCCCCCAACGTGTTGACCAAATCAGTTTCTCTACTTCTTCTTCAATGGATGAGGTGACTGATGAATTACCAATATTGGCATTAACCTTAACCAAGAAATTACGACCAATAATCATTGGTTCTGATTCGGGATGGTTGATATTGGCTGGGATAATAGCGCGACCCGCCGCCACTTCTTGGCGAACAAATTCAGGGGTAATATTCTCTGGCAAATTTGCGCCAAAGCCTTGGCCTGGATGTTGTTGCAATAAAACTTCGCCACGAATACGTTCACGTCCCATATTTTCGCGGATTGCAATAAACTCCATTTCAGGGGTAATGATACCTTTGCGTGCGTAATGTAATTGGGTAACACACTTGTTAGTTTGGGCTTTTAACGGGTGGGGACGGTTGTTAAAGCGTAGATGGTCAAGGCCTGCATCAGCAAGGCGTTGTTGTGTGAAGTCAGAGCTGAGATTTTCTACTTTAGTGGTGTCTGAGCGCTCGTTTATCCATGGCGCGCGAATTTTTTTCAAGCCTTTGTGAACGTTGAGTTCTGATGTTGGGTCGCCGTAAGGGCCTGAAGTGTCGTAGATAGGAACGGGTTCGTTGTCTTCAAATTGCGGGTTGTCTTTGTCGCCACCAATAAGGGTTTGCGAAAGCTGAATTTCTCGCATTGGGACTTGGATATTGTCTCTTGAACCTTGAAGATAAATTCGTTCAGAATTGGGAAAGGAAACGCCAGAAACAGTATTGATAAAGTTTTCAGCAGCGTCGCGTTGGGCTTTACGAGTGCGAGCGGGTGCAGCTTGTGGCGATAAATCAGCTGTAGGGATGATATTTTGTTCTGTATTATTGGACATAGCAATTTCCTGACATTGTCACGGCTATCACAGCTTAGTGTGTAGCGGGTTTATCGAAAGAAAGTTGCTTGTCAGGAGTTCGGAGGAGTAATAAAAAGACATTGCGGTTAATTTTTCACCAAATCTGAGGTGGCAAACTAACGCTGAGTGATTACTCTTGTTCCCTTCGCGGGTATTAACCCGATCAGGTTCCGCGGATCCCGAATTAACGGTCTCAGCCTGATGCTATGCATGCTAGGCACTCCGACAAGAGATTTCAGTATAAGCTTTCCTCGTCATTCTTCAAGCGATAAGTGCGTTGGCTGCGCTCGGCTCCCCAAGTCACATACTTATGTATGCTCCTTGAGATATCCTCGTTTGCCGCCTTCTTCTCACTTGAATTATTTAGAGGAAAGAAGAAATTAGAGCGGAATAAGATTATTTTCTCGTCATTCTTCAAGCGATAAGTGCGTTGGCTGCGCTCGGCTCCCCAAGTCACATACTTATGTATGCTCCTTGAGATATCCTCGTTTGCTGCCTTCTTCTAACAAATTGAAATCAAGGTGAGATAAAAATAAGGTTTATAAATTCCACTGATATTGCGGCCAGTGATTTTCTTTGGCGGCTTGGAGGAGACGAGGGTCGCCGTTGATGATAAAGGTTTCGTCAGCGAATTGGCACATCGGAAGATCGTTGGCAGAGTCGGAGTAGAAATACACGTAGGCGTCAGTGATTGGCTGGTGGCGGATCCAAGCTAATAGACGTTTGACTTTACCTTCTTTAAAGGTTGGGATACCGTCTATCTCTGTGGTGTAGCAACCATCTTGTTGCTTAATATCGATGCCCATAGCGACGTCGGCATTGAGTTGATCTGCGATCTTTTTGACAATAAACGAAACAGTTGCGGAGATCACAATAATTGGGATCCCTTTAGCTCGATAATTTGCGATCGTTCTAATCGCTTCAGGGTAGATCCTTGGCAGAATCATGCTTTGCACAAAATCATTTAGCCAGATATCCACTTGCTCAGTTTTTACATTGGCGAGAGTTTGCAGGTTAAAACGTAAGTAAGTCGGCATATCTAATGTGCCTGCATTATATTGCGCCATCATGGCTTTATCCGCCTCTACAAACTGTGGGTCGTTGATAATTTGCCTGTCCCACAGATATTGTGTCCACAATACGCTGCTATCACCTTGAATTAACGTATCATCTAAGTCAAAAATGGCCAGTTGGTTTTGCATTATATTCCTATCTACTTATTAACTAAGTGTGCGAATTTCATTTTTATTAAACATAAGTTCAAGGCGAGTGCCCGGTTCAAATAAACGCTCGGATGAGCGGTTAAGTAAATCCACTGTCATATCACCTGCAGGGGTATTCACACTATAACGAATAATATTGCCGAGCAATTGGTGATCCAATATCACGGCATCAACAGGGTGAGAAATATGGTTACCATATTGGCGACCCGCTTCTTTGACATATATAGACTCAGGGCGGATAGCAAGTGTACCTTGTAAATTAAGGCCTAACATCGTATTGGCTTTTTCGGAGTCAATAAGGTTGTAATGCCCCATAAATCGAGCGACAAATTCTGTTGCCGGTTGGGTATAAATATTCTCTGCCGTGCCACTTTGTACTATCTGGCCTTTATTCATCAGAAAAATACGGTCAGACATAATCATCGCTTCATCTTGATCATGAGTAACAAAAATTGTCGTTAAACCTAATTCGCGTTGAATCTGGCGAATTTGCTGGCGTAAGTGCTTGCGAATGCGAGCATCAAGAGCAGAAAGTGGCTCATCAAGTAACAAAATTTGCGGTTTCATGACTAATGCCCTTGCTAGCGCAACACGTTGGCGCTGCCCGCCTGATAGCTGATGCGGAAATTGTTGTTCTTTTCCTTGTAACTCAACTAATTCGATCACTTCAGCGACTGCTTTAGACCTTGCTTGGCTATCAATTTTACGCATTTTTAAACCAAACGCGATATTGTCAACTACCGTCATATTGGGAAATAACGCATAACTTTGGAACACCATACCCACCCCGCGTTGCTGCGCAGCTTGGTGGGTTACATTCTGGCAATTAATATAAAGTTCACCATCATTAAGTTGTTCAAGCCCTGCGATACAGCGTAATAAAGTCGATTTTCCGCAACCACTTGGGCCCAGTAGGGTAATAAATTCGCCTTTTTTTATAGTAAATTGAATATCAGAAAATACCTGATTAGTGCCAAAAGATTTAGCTAAGTTTTCCGCAATAACATAACTCATCATTCATCTCCTGAACGATTTAATCGCATTGCTAACCATGTCAGCAATAAGGTAAACAGAAAATATGACATCACCAGAGCAGAAGTGAAATGTCCGCTGGTTTGTCGCATATTGAAAAGATAGATTTGCAAGGTTTCATAACGTGTTCCCACAAGGATATTGGCAAATACAAACTCACCCATTAAAAATGAAAATGAAATTAATAATGAGACCAACATACCTTTGCGAATATTTGGTAACACAATCATCATAAAAGCTTGGAAAGTACTGGCGCCGAGTAAATGTGCAGCATCCATTAAGTCATGCAAATTAATGCCTTGAAAGCTATTCGCAAGAGCACGATACATAAAAGGTAATGTGATGGTGAAATAAGTACCAATCAGGATCCAAGGCGTGCCAACTAACATGAATGGTTCATCGGCAAATATTTGCAGCAAGCCCACCGATGAGACGACAGGCGGAATCGCAAAGGGTAAAATAATCAGTAAATCCATCACCCCTTTGAATTTAGGGAAGCGATAAAATACCGCAAATGTCATCGGCAAAATAATTAATGTGCTAACCAGCAACGTACCAAAGCAAATTATTAATGAACGACCAAATGCCATGAGAAAACGCGGGTCTTGCCACAGTTGTAGATACCATTTGATGGACAAGGCATCGGGTAGCACAGTGGCTCCCCAAGAGCTGGCGATGGAATACAAAAATGTGGCAATAATAGGTAGCGCTAATAGGCTAGCAACACTGATTAGTACTAACTTATGGAGCCATAATCCAGAGGGTTTATTGTTATTGGTTATCACTGGGCTAATCACATTATTATTTTGCATGGTAGCTCCGCTTGATTAGCCAATGATGGATAGCAGTAATAAAAGCTAAGATAGCGATAAGTAGCATTGATAACGCAGCAGCCATATTCGGTTCGAGAAACAGATCACCGGAAACTAAACTGGCAATTCGAATAGTCACAAGGTTGTAATTACCACTCGTTAAGGCATAAGTACTGGCGTATGCGCCCATGGCATTAGCAATTAGGATAATAAAAGTGCCAAGTAAAGCAGGAGAAAGCACTGGAATTGCGACTTTTAACCAATAGGTTAGCTTACTTGCTCCCATCGTTTTCGCTGCATCTTCCCACTCCGGTTTTAGTGCATCAAAGGCGGGGTAGAGCAACAATACACCTAATGGGATCTGAAAATACACATACAACAGCATTAACCCGCTGGCGCTGTATATATTAAAATCTTCAATAATTCCCCATGACTTGAGTTGTAAAGTAATTGCGCCATTGAAACCCAAAATAATAATGAACGCGAAAGCTAGGGGAACCCCGCTGAAATTACTGGCCATGGTGGTGAAGGAGATCATTATCCGGCGAATTTTCCCTTGCATTTTATAAATGGAAAATGCCGTGATACTGGAAATGAATAAGCCAATTACACTGCAAATAACGGAAAGCCATAAGGTATTTTCAAACGCTTGCAAGTAAAAATCATTATTGAATACCTCTAGGTAGTTACCTAATGACCATGCTTCTTCGTAGATAAAGCTATTAATGAGCACCCAAATCATTGGGGCGATTTGGAATAGACTAAACAGCACGAAGAATGGCAACAGTAACAGTGCCGCGCGCCAATGAAAACGAGCAAAGCGTTTTTTTAACATGGCAATTTTTCCCTGTTGTTGGTATGTCTGTTCACAGGGGGCAGGAATGTCAGCCATTACAAATCTCCTCGTAATAGCGCATCACAAACCGGTTTGTCGAGAGAGTTGGCACCAAGTAAACGACAAATGGTTCCACAAATCTCAGTTTGCTCAATATTGTAGGGTTGATGAGAAAATTGTGAACCGACAACAAACAATGGGACTAAACACTCTTCGGGGAGTGTTCCTCCGTGGCTGCGATCATTATTCATACCGTGATCACTAGTGATCATAATTTGATAACCTTGCTCAACCCATGTAGGAATATAATTCGACAGGATAATATCTGCATGGCGTGCTGCATTACGGTATTGTGGGGAATCAAAACCAAATTTGTGCCCTGTATCATCTATATTCATAGGATGAATCAATAAAAAATCAGGATCAAATTGACTACGTAAATATTCCGCATCAACAAATAAATGGTCATCAGGGTAATGATCTGCTTGATAAAAGCAGCCATGTTGGATGGTTAGCGACTCATCATGGGTAAAACGGTCTCTTGTTGCTACGAAAGGTGCTCGGTTATACAGTTCACTCACCCAATAATAAGCAGCGGCGGCAGTTGTTTTACCTGCAAGGCGAGCAAGAGAGAATATGCTATCAAAATGGGATAACCGGACAATTTGGTTATTCACAATACCGCTTTTGACAGGAGGAACTCCCGTTAGTATACATTCATATAGAGGGCGAGACATCGAAGGAAGCTCGCACTCTAATCGGTAAAGTGTTGCACTGTCGGCTTTGATTAAACCGTTGAGATAGCCCATACAATGATGGGCTACTGAATAACTTAAACCGTCTAGGACAACAAGTATGACTTTCTCAGACATCAATTTTTTCCTAAAATCAATACGTTAAATTACTGCTGGTGGATCAAAACTTGTTGTTGCCACATTTTAGGGAGATTACGAGACGATTTTTCCCAACCTTCTGCATTCTTAATGGGTTGAACATTTTTATATTGTTCTTCGGGTAGTAATTTGGATTTAATATCATCAGGTAAGGTTAAATATTGTGCACGAATTGGCCGAGCGTAGCCTTCTGCAAGGTTTAATTGGCCTTTATCACTGAAAATAAATTCACGAGCTAATTTTGCCGCATTTGGGTTTTTGGCAAATTTATTGATGATAGTGGTGTAACCTGAAATGACAGAACCGTCAGATGGGATCACAACCGTAAAGCGATCACGGTTGATCTGATCGCGGTAATTCAGTGCGTTGAAGTCCCATAAGATACCAACTTCGACTTCACCTTTCTCGATATTTGCGACAGTTGGATCATTAACGGATAGGCGTTTTTGTTTGGCGAGTTCAGCAAAAAGCTCAATGGCAGGTTTTAGGTTATTTTCATCACCACCACGGGCAAATGCGGCGGCTAGTACAGCATTATTAGCTTGTGCAGCGATACCAACATCCCCAACGGTGACTTTATATTTCCCTTTTAGTAAATCATCCCAGCTTTTCGGTGCATCTTTCACTAAGTCATTATTAATCATGAAAGCAATAGACCCCGTATAGGCTAAAGCCCAATGACCGTCTTTGTCTTTTGCCCAATCAGGAATTTGTGACCACGTTGTTGGTTTATAAGGTTGAGTCACTCCCTTTTGCACGGCAACAGGCCCAAAAGAAGCACCGACATCACCAATATCTGCCGTCGCATTATTTTTTTCTGCGGCAAATTTGGCAATTTCTTGAGCTGAGCTCATATCAGTATCTTGATGCTTCAACCCATATTGTGTCGCTAAGTCTTGCCAAGTTCCTTTCCAGTTAGCCCAAGTGTCAGGCATTCCAACGCTGTAAACTTGCCCTTCTTTTTTCGCTGCATCGATTAACTCTGCTAAATTAGTATCAGCAGCTAATGTCACACTGGATGCGGTCAATGATAGTAAAATCGCAGGAACGATAGTTTTCATTATTTTCTCACTTTTGCAGAACGGTGAACCGTATTGGTTACTTAGCATCCTAATTTTAATAAGTGACAGTTAGTTGATCCTTTTATGACAGTTTTTAGACATTTTATGGAATGGAACGTCTAAAAAGTGTCAAAATTGACAAAGAAAAATAATGAAACAAACGTTTGAATGATATTGTGTCAAAGAAGTGTATTGTGTCATTAATAGATTGCTCTTATCGACAATAAAAACTAACAAAAGATGTGAAAAATGAATAAGTTAAAATTATCAGGAACAGAAAGTGGTTGGTGGTTCATCTGTTTTTCCGGGCGTTTGTGGTTACCTCATGGAGACATTCCACGAGGTATGGCAAAGGACTATTTGTTAGAAGGAAAAACAGCAACGCCAATCGGTGAGTGGCAAGGGGAAATCGTCTGGTTGATCGCCGAAAAAATGCCATCAGATATGGCATCTCCTCGTCTCGTTGCTGCGCAAGATGAAGGTTTATTTCGTCTTGCTGGGCGAGGCGTGCAATTGGCGGAATTCTATCGCTCTCATCGTTATTGTGGCTATTGTGGTACGGCAATGCGCCATAGTGAAACAGAATGGGCGTGTTTGTGTGACCATTGCCATGAGCGTTATTATCCGCAGATTGCCCCTTGCATTATCGTGGGAATTCGTCGTGATGACCATATTCTATTAGCTCAGCACCGGCGCCATTCACAAAATCCATTATTTACCGTATTAGCGGGCTTTGTTGAAGTCGGTGAAACATTAGAAGAAGCTGTTATGCGCGAAGTCATGGAAGAAAGCCATATAAAAGTAAAAAATATTCGTTACGTATCTTCACAACCATGGCCTTTTCCTCATTCCTTAATGATGGGATTTCTTGCGGATTATGAGAGTGGCGATATTAAAGTAGACCCTAAGGAACTGGTGAGCGCAAATTGGTATCATTACAATGAATTACCCTTGATCCCACCGGCAGATACAATCGCTAGACGTTTGATTGAAGATACAGTCGCATTGTGTCGTCAGAGTGAATATGAAACGGGCAAATAGCACAGCGCTGATATTGTTACCATTAACATGATACAATAATGAACTTCGCTCTTAGCCATTTGCGGCGGCCACTTATAATAATGGAGTAAATAATGACTGAGTTAAAAAATGACCGCTATCTACGTGCTTTGCTACGTCAGCCTGTAGATGTGACCCCTGTATGGATGATGCGTCAAGCAGGGCGTTACCTGCCTGAATATAAAGCAACACGCGCTGAAGCTGGTGATTTTATTGCTCTGTGCAAAAACACCGAATTGGCTTGTGAAGTGACATTACAGCCATTACGTCGTTTTCCATTAGACGCTGCAATTTTATTTTCTGATATTCTCACTATCCCTGATGCAATGGGGCTTGGGTTATATTTCGAAACGGGTGAAGGCCCACGTTTTCATAAACCGATTATGAGCGCGGCAGATGTAAAAAATATCCCTATTCCTGATCCTGAAATGGAACTTGGTTATGTGATGGATGCTGTTCGTGCCATCCGTAAAGCGCTTGAAGGTAATGTGCCACTAATTGGTTTCTCTGGTAGCCCGTGGACACTAGCGACTTATATGGTGGAAGGCGGTAGTAGCAAAGCATTCACTAAAATCAAAAAGATGATGTACGAAGACCCGAACACATTGCATTTGTTATTGGATAAACTGGCAGACAGTGTCATTTTATACTTGAATGCTCAAATTCGCGCAGGTGCACAGTCCGTGATGATTTTTGACACATGGGGTGGGGTCTTAACTAAGCGTGATTATTTACAGTTTTCATTGAATTATATGCATAAAATTATTGATGGCTTAATTCGTGAAAATGATGGTCGCCGTGTTCCTGTCACCTTATTCACTAAAGGTGGCGGCCAGTGGTTAGAGGAAATGGCCGCAACGGGTTGCGATGCATTAGGCCTTGATTGGACGACTGAAATTGCAGATGCTCGTCGTCGTGTCGGTGATAAAGTTGCTTTACAAGGCAATATGGACCCATCCATGTTATATGCGCCACCGGCTCGTATTGAAGAAGAAGTGCAAAATATTCTATCAGGCTTCGGCCAAGGTGAAGGGCACGTATTTAATTTAGGTCATGGTATCCATCAGGATGTTCCACCTGAGCATGCAGGTGCATTTGTCGATGCTGTTCACCGTTTATCTCGCCAATATCATCAATAATTATCGTTTATTGATCTTCTTGATTTGTGGTGTATTTATAGAATCTTGTAAGTACACCATTATCATCTATGATTAAGAATAATTAAATCTCATAAGCAATGGATGCATGATGGTTTTAGATACTCAATTGTTACGAAAAGAACAAGCTAGCCAGGCTTCAAAAATCATTTTGCAGGATGAATTTACACCACTCAAACTGATTGGTGGAGCCGATGTAGGCTTTGAACAGCAAGGTGCTATTACGCGTGCGGTGGTAGCTGTACTATCTTGGCCACAGTTAGAACTTGTTGAGTATCAAATAGCTCGAATACCGACTCAATTGCCTTATATACCGGGGTTACTTTCTTTTCGTGAAGTCCCTGGGTTAATGGCGGCGTGGGAAAAAATACAAAACAAACCTGAATTAGTGCTTGTGGATGGGCAAGGGATTGCACATCCGCGGGGGTTTGGTGTTGCCTGCCATTTTGGGTTACAAGCGAATATAGCCACAATTGGTGTTGCAAAAAGCCGTTTATGTGGTGATGCGGTTGAGTTAAGTGAAGAGCCTGAAAGTGTTCAGCCGTTAATGGCAGGTGAAAATCAACTCGGTTGGGTGTTGCGGAGTAAAAAACGCTGCAAACCATTATATGTTTCGCCGGGCCATAAAGTAGGTTTTTCGTCTTCCCTAGCGTGGGTTAAGCAGTGTCTAAGAGGCTATCGGTTGCCAGAACCGACGCGTTTTGCTGACGGAATTGCATCAAATCGAACGTTTTTTAAGCGAATGAATGAGAAAATCAGCTAATTATCAGCAAAATATGTGGCATTGACAGATTTTCAGGTAAACTGCGAAGTATTAAGATTGATGAGTCAGAAATTATGTTAAGAAATCCCATTCATTTGAGGTTGGAAAAATTAGAAAGCTGGCAACATACTACTTTCATGGCGAGCCTATGTGAAAGAATGTATCCGAACTTTCAAATGTTTTGTCAGCAAACTGAATTTGCCGATGCAAAAGTTTATCGTTCCATCCTTGATTTAGTTTGGGAAACTTTGGTCATTAAAGATAGCAAAGTCAATTTCGATAATCAGTTAGAAAAATTAGAAGAAATTATCCCATCAGCAGATGATTTCGATATGTATGGTGTGTATCCAGCTATTGATGCCTGTATTGCATTAGGTGAAATTATTCATTCGAAATTGAGCGGTGAAACCCTCGAACACGCAATATTGGTTAGCGAAGCATCCATTCGTACAGTTGCCATGCTCGAAATGACTCAAGCAGGGCGGGAAATGACAGAAGAAGAACTCAAAGAAATCCCGGCCGTTGAAGAAGAATGGGATATCCAGTGGGACATTTTCCGCTTACTGGCAGCTTGTGAAGAGCGCGACTTAGAGTTAATTAAAGGATTAAAATCTGACCTCCGCGAAGCGGGGGTGAGCAATATAGGTATTACTTTAAGCTGATTTTCGCATTTTCATTATCGAAAACGTGACTTGACGCAGTAATGCTGAGTACTAAGACTTCACATTTGCCCCTACTCTGGTCTACATTTAGGGGCGAGAAGAAGTGGCTATCGGGGGCGTGTATCAGGGGCTGTCAATTTGGCATATCCGACGCACTCGATGC
The DNA here is from genome assembly GCF_028481645.1 of Providencia sp. PROV141. Lineage (NCBI taxonomy): Bacteria > Pseudomonadati > Pseudomonadota > Gammaproteobacteria > Enterobacterales > Morganellaceae > Providencia > Providencia sp. PROV141. Next base: position 55,791 of record NZ_JAMPPR010000037.1, read on the forward strand.
TTTGCAAACGATAAACACACTGTGTAAGGATAATTTATGAACAAGACTGAATTAGTTGATGCTATCGCAGAATCAGCGGACCTGACCAAAGTTCAGGCAAAAGCGGCATTAGAATCTACTCTGAATGCTATTTCTGAAACGCTGAAAAAAGGCGAACAAGTCCAACTGGTCGGTTTCGGTACTTTTAAAGTTAGCCATCGTGCTGCGCGTACTGGTCGTAACCCACAAACTAAAGCAGAAATCCAGATTCCTGCTACAACTGTACCTGCTTTCTCTGCCGGTAAAGCACTGAAAGAAGCTGTAAAATAAGAACATTGTACAGCCGAATCACCAGAGGGGGTAAAAAACTACCCCTTTTGTTTATTCAAAAAGGGTTGCTGGTGTTGGGAACTATCTCAATGCTAAGCGCCTGTTCTTCTAATGCACCAAAGCTCCCTGAGTTTAGTGCAAGTGGTTTTATTGCCGATGATGGCGTCATTCGTATGTGGCGGCTAAATAATGCAAAAAGCCAACCTCTGGTCTTAATGGTGGTTTATAGCCCCTATAAAGGTACAGACACTTCCGTTAATTTCTTCGAGTATCGCTCTGGTAACCTCTGGCAAATTCGTAGCCAAATCTTGAATCAAAAAAATGGCGATATCACCGAACAATTACGCTTCGATAAAAATAATGACGTTATTTTTATGCAGCGTGCTCAAGATGGCCATAAAACATCACTTTCGGCTGATGAAATCACGCGTTGGCGCTTTGAAGCGGAACGCGTACTTGAGACAAACACCGCACTGATTGTCGGCGGCGTCAAACTCTATCAAGGTCGCTGGCAACAAGGAAAAGTGACCACATGTGAAGGTGATGTGCGTGAAGTGGCTTTCGAACCCTATGCTGAAAATTGGTTGCAAAACCGTGCAAAAGTGTGGCATTCCCAGCTAAATTTAGCGTGGTTGGAGTCTTCAGAGGGAAACCAGCTTTTGATGGTAGCTGATACCGATTTTTGCCGCTGGCAACCTTCTAAAGATAGCTTATAAATAATCGCTCGTCGTCTTTCGAGCCTCAGCTATATTGCTACGTTCGCTCACTCTAGTTACATACTTATGTATGTTCCTAGAGATTCTCTCTCTTGCAGCTTTGCTGTGATTCGAAATACTTAGAGCCATTGTCTGTGTGAATGGTCAAAGGCAAAAACAAGTTCAAAAAATAGAAAATAAAAAAGCTGATAAAAGTTTCCTCTTATCAGCTCAGGGAATGGTTTAGTACTTTGTCTTATTTTATACGAGCGATAGCGCGGTAGCCGATGTCGTTGCGGTAGAAGCTATCATTCCAGTGAATGGTTTTGGCGACTTCATAAGCTTTGGTTTGTGCTTTAGCAATATCATTACCCAATGCCGTTACGCATAGGACGCGACCACCAGCAGTCACGACTTCTCCATCTTTCATGCGAGTACCAGCATGGAAAACTTTACTATCCGTGGATTCAGTGGTTGGTAAACCTGAAATTACATCGCCATTGTGGTAATCACCTGGGTAACCACCTGCAGCAATTACTACCCCTAAAGCAGGGCGCTCATCCCATAATGAATCTTTACCCGCTAACTCACCTTTCGCACCCGCTAGGCACAGAGCAACTAAATCCGACTGTAAGCGCATCATAATAGGTTGAGTTTCAGGATCGCCAAAACGGCAGTTGAACTCGATAACTTTTGGGTTACCTGCTTTATCAATCATCAAACCTGCATATAAGAAGCCTTGATAGCGGTTTCCTTCTTGGTCCATACCTTTAACTGTAGGGTAAATGACTTGTTCCATCACGCGCTGGTGTATTTCATCTGTCACAACAGGAGCTGGGGAGTAAGCGCCCATTCCACCTGTATTTAGGCCGGTATCACCATCCCCAACACGTTTGTGATCTTGGCTAGTCGCCATTGGGATGACATTTTCACCATCTACCATAACGATGAAACTCGCTTCTTCACCATCAAGAAACTCTTCGATCACGATACGGTGGCCTGCATCACCAAAGGCATTCCCTGCTAACATGTCATGAACAGCTTCTTTCGCTTCTTGCAGAGTCATTGCAACAATAACCCCTTTACCTGCTGCCAGCCCATCTGCTTTGATCACGATTGGCGCACCGACTTTATCTAAGTAAGCTAAAGCAGGTTCAATTTCAGTAAAATTTTCATAAGCCGCAGTAGGAATATGATGACGAGCTAAAAAATCTTTGGTAAATGCTTTTGAACCCTCAAGCTGTGCAGCACCTTGGGTTGGGCCAAAAATAGTTAAGCCAGCAGCTTTAAATGCATCGACTACACCAATAACCAATGGTGCTTCAGGGCCGACAATAGTTAAACCAATTTGCTTATCTTTGGCGAATTGAAGCAATCCATTGATATCAGTTGCCGAAATATTGACGTTTTCAAGGGTCGGCTCTAATGCTGTGCCTGCATTGCCTGGGGCAACATACACTTTATTTGCTAAAGGGGATTGAGCCGCTTTCCAAGCTAAGGCATGTTCACGGCCGCCGCCACCAATAATCAAAATATTCATTACTAGACTCCTAATAAATTAGTGACGGAAATGACGCATATTAGTGAAAATCATGGCAATACCATGTTCATTTGCCGCCGCAATGACTTCATCATCACGGATAGAACCACCTGGTTGGATAACACAGGTTACTCCAACAGCAGCTGCGGCATCAATACCATCGCGGAATGGGAAAAAGGCATCTGAAGCCATTGCACAGCCAGCGACTTCTAAACTTTCATCAGCGGCTTTAATACCTGCAATTTTTGCAGAGTAGACACGGCTCATTTGCCCTGCACCAATTCCAACGGTCATGTCATTTTTGGCATAAACAATCGCATTCGATTTCACAAATTTCGCGACTTTCCAGCAGAACATGGCATCTTTTAATTCACGCTCTGTAGGTTGGCGGTTTGTGACTACACGTAGCGCTTCCTTTTCAACCATACCTAAGTCACGGTCTTGTACCAATAAACCACCATTCACACGTTTAAAGTCTAAGCCTGCAACTGGTTTGCTCCATTCGCCACATTCAAGTACGCGAACGTTTTGTTTAGTCTCAAGAATAGGTAATGCATCTTTAGCAACAGAAGGTGCAATAATGACTTCCACAAACTGGCGATCGATAATGGCTTGAGCAGTTTCTTTATCTAATTGACGATTGAAAGCGATAATGCCGCCAAAAGCAGAAGTTGGATCAGTTTTGAATGCGTTATCATAAGCAGCATGGATAGAATCACCGATAGCGACACCACAAGGGTTTGCATGTTTAACAATGACACAAGCAGGTTCTTCGAATGATTTAACGCATTCAAGAGCCGCATCGGTATCAGCGATATTGTTATAAGACAGGGCCTTACCTTGGATTTGCTGAGCAGTTGCAATAGATGCTTCTTTTGGGTTTTCTTCTATATAAAAAGCGGCATCTTGATGGCTGTTTTCTCCATAACGCATATCTTGCTTCTTAATAAAATTTAAATTCAAGGTGCGAGGGAAGCGGCCAGAAGGCTGGGTCGTATCACCATAATAAGGGGCAACTAATTCACCAAAGTAATTCGCAATCATGCTGTCATAAGCTGCAGTGTGTTCAAAAGCTTTAATTGCGAGGTCAAACCGCGTAGACCAATTGAGCGAGTTTTCGTGGTTATCCATTTCATCAATAATGATTTGATAGTCATTACTATTTACTACAATTGCTACGTCTTTATGATTTTTAGCCGCGGAGCGCACCATGGTTGGGCCGCCGATATCAATATTCTCTACAGCATCTTCAAGGGTACAATTTGGTTTTGCCACCGTTTGGGCAAACGGATATAGATTAACAACGACCATATCAATAGGTGCAATATCATGCTGTTGCATAATGGTATCATCCGTACCACGACGACCTAAAATTCCGCCATGCACTTTCGGGTGCAATGTTTTTACTCGGCCATCCATCATTTCAGGGAACCCTGTGTAATCTGAAACTTCAGTTACGTTTAGTCCTGACTCAGCGAGTAACTTTGCAGTACCGCCGGTAGATAAGAGCTCAACACCACGTTGAGATAACGCCTTAGCGAATTCAACAACCCCTGTTTTATCAGACACACTAAGCAGGGCACGACGAATAGGACGAAGCAGTTGCATGAGATAGATCCCTTGGATTTGAATAAATAAGGCAATAACGAATATCAGTCAGTCAAAAACTCAACGAGCTTTTCTTATATACCTATTATATCTATTGATGAAAGCAAAGCGGAATTTGCCAGTTTTCTCAATAACAATATATAAGTCACTAACAATTTCAGAACATAAAAACAAAATCAATGCTGAAATTTCGAGCCAATTGTAACGCAAACGTTTGCGTAATGCGCGATAATTTTAAAATTATTTTCAGGTTGTGGATAACTTCGTGCATAAGTCGGTATAAGTGGGGGTTTTGCTGTGGAATGCAGCAGTTGAATAAAAAAATGCAAAAAAGGGGTTGCCAGATTTTTCTGACTCCCTATAATGCGCAT
>NZ_JAMPPR010000038.1:0-24812 GCF_028481645.1 Providencia sp. PROV141
CCTTCAGAATTACACAACCTTTTTTTTAAAAAAAAACTCCGTTTGCGGATAAAATAGCCACCTTGTGCTTTTTCGCTGCATAACGATTATAAAAGAAGCGACTTCATGCCTATAATTCTAACTTTAGCAGCCAACCTGGCTCATAAATTCATAATGAATTAGCGAGTTATTTAACAGCTATCCTTTATTTCTTTTTACGGTTATCACTATGAACACACTTTTACGCCCTTATTTAGGTATTTATCCTTCAATTAATGCACGCGTTTTCATTGACCCATCTTCTGTTGTAATTGGAGATGTTCGCATAGCTGATGATGTCAGTATTTGGCCTCTCAGTGTTTTGCGTGGTGATGTTAACTATATCTCTATTGGCGCACGCACCAATATCCAAGATGGCTCAGTACTACATGTCACGCATAAATCTGCCAGTAACCCTGAGGGCAACCCGCTAATTATTGGAGAAGATGTCACCATTGGTCATAAAGTCATGTTACATGGTTGCACTATAGGGAATAGAGTACTGGTTGGAATGGGCTCAATTGTTATTGATGGGGCTATAGTCGAAGATGACGTTATTATTGGAGCTAACAGTTTAGTAACTCAAGGAAAAAGGCTCGAGTCCGGTTACTTATATACAGGGAGCCCAGCAAAAGCCATCCGAAAATTGACTGATGCTGAGTTAGGTCATTTACGTTATTCAGCGAATAACTATGTTGAATGGAAAAATAACTATTTAGCTTCTGATAATACGTAAAGCCCGTCTTCACCATCGAAGCCTTGTTCAATCAGGGCTTCAAACTCTTCTTCTATATCCCATCGATACTGCTGAAATAGCCTCAGAGGTGTTTCTTCTTTACCATAGCGTTGAAATAGCAATGACTGAGGAATTGCACATTCGGAAAGCATTCCGCTGATCAATACAGGAAAACGTACTTGCTTGGATAGCTCGTCCCACTCTTCTCTATCAGGAAATTGAATTTGCTGATTCACCCTTTCAATTCCTTATATAAAGCAGATAGAACAGGTGTAATTTCAGGAAGAACGCCATGCCATAGCTTAAAAGAAAATGCGGCTTGTCCTACAAGCATACCCAAACCATCCGCTATCTTAGTCACTTGATGTTGAGCCGCAAATTCAAGGAAAGGAGTTAATGACGATTGATAAAACATGTCATAACATGCAACTTGATGGCTAAATACATTTGGATCAATTGCAGGAACCTCTCCATTCACACCAGATGAAGTCGCATTGATGATCAGATCAAAATCAGCAGATACGATCTGCGAGATCTCCTTCCCACATATTTTTCCTAGCGCTGAAAATTCGTTAATTAATAGCACTACCTTAGAAAAGGTTCTATTTGTTAAAGTGATATCACAGCCATATTCTAAAAGTGGCAATAATGCTCCACGTGTTGCACCACCAGCACCAACTATTAATATTCGGCTACTTGGATGTACAAAATTCAAACGCTGTAAATCTAACAAAAGCCCCATTCCATCTGTGTTGTCTCCCAGCAATCGATGATCATCAAGCTTCATGACCGTATTAACTGCACCACAAGTTTGAGCTCTCGCTGTTAATTCAGAAACAGCCTGAAAGGCGCGCTCCTTAAATGGCAATGTAATGTTTGCGCCCTTTCCACCTTGTGAAAAAAAACCTATTAAGCTTTGTTCGAAACCCTCTACTGGTGCTAGGATTTTTTCATATCTCAGTGAAATGCCTGTTTGCTCTGCAAACATTTTATGTATAACAGGTGATTTACTGTGTTGAATTGGATTGCCAAAAACCGCAAACATTTCCATCAATATTATCCTTTACGATATAGTTGCCCTGTTTTTGCGTCTCTTATTTCAGAAGGATTTTGGCGGCCACCCACTATTCCATCAAGGACAGGAACACTTCCTTTAAATTGAGCAATGACTTCTTCTGTTGTTCGACAAGGCTCTAAACCACTTAAATTTGCACTTGTAGACACTAAAGGTTTGCCATAATGATGGCATAAGCTTTTTACTAATTCATGGTCTGTAACCCTCACTGCGATGGTATCAAACCGGCCAGTCAACCATTTTGGCGTCGTTTTTTTTGCAGGGATCACCCATGTTACTGGCCCCGGCCATGTTGCAAACATCGCTTGTTTCTGATCTTCCATTAGCTGCTCATCATCTATATAGTCTTTTAATTGTTCATAGCTATCAGCAATCAGAATTAATCCTTTTTCCCAAGGACGTTGCTTCAATTCTAATAACTTATGTACTGCCTTTTCACTATCTGGGTCACAGCCTAAACCAAATACGGCTTCTGTTGGGTAGGCAATAACCTCCTCGTGTTGTAATGAACTTATGATACTTTCAATTGCAGGTGTAGATATATTTGACATAGTTTTAACTCATTATTCTTCTTGTTGCTTACCGCAGCGTTTGCTGGCACAAAATAATCTTACTCCCTGTCCCCCCCTTTTTTCCATAAGTAATGGATATTCACAATACTTACATTGACCAGTAATAGGCTTATTATTTAATATAAACTGACAGTTAGGATAATTATCACAAGCATAAAAAGTCTTACCAAAACGCGATTTTCTCTGTAATAAATTCCCTGTTTGGCATTGCGGACAAGAAATTTTAGTTTCATCCGGCTTATCAATTAGCTCAATATGTTCACATTCAGGATAATTACTACAACCAATAAACATGCCAAATCGGCCTTGCTTCAGCACTAAGTCATGACTACATTTAGGACAATGTTGACCACTTAATACTTTAATAATATGGCTTTCTACTGTAGGTCTTAGAGGCCTCATATAATGACATTGTGGATAACTTGAACAACCTAAAAAAGGCCCATGTGAACTATTGCGGATAACAAGCAAGGAATCGCATTCTGGACAATGTTCATTTTTCTCTGTATCGAAGGGCAGTTGTTTAGACATGTTTTTCTCTACTGTTGCTTTTAACTAAGTGACTCTGGTATACCCACCAGCCCCCGAGCTAACTACTCCATTGATTTCCATCTCAGTTAATATGGTAATTATTTGAGTAACAGGAATTTGGGTCTGTTCTGCAATGACATCTACTGGTGTCGCTTGGTACCCCACCATACCTAAAATTTTATTTTCTACCACACTAAACTCAAGTGGTACCTTTTCTATAGGCAATTCTGTTTGTATCCAATTTAACCCATCACCAATATGTTGCAATACATCTTCAGGTTCAGCTAATAGATAAGCTCCTTGCTGCAATAGCCAATGGTTACCATGGAATGCAGAATTACCCAATGGAGCAGGCAATGTAAATAAGTCACGGTTTTGCTCTAATGCATATCTAGCAGTTATTAATGATCCGCTTTTCATTCCAGCTTCAATGACAACAACTGCTTTACTTAACCCACTAATAATACGGTTTCTCTTGGGAAATTGCTTAGGTAATGGTGGTACATCCGGCCAATATTCTGAAATCAACGCACCATAATTTTTAATCTTTTCAGCTAATTCAGCATGTTGACGCGGGTAAATATTTGCTAATCCGCTACCTAAAACCGCAATTGTTTCACCTCTATTATCTAGAGCTGCTTTATGGCTTATACCGTCGATACCTAATGCAAGCCCACTAGTGATGGTTATACCATGGTGAACAAAACTCTTTACAAACAGGTTAGTCCATATTCTGCCATATTCACTTGCTCTACGACTGCCAACGATAGCAATTTGTGGCGCTACCAATAATTCACTTTTTCCCACGGCAAATAATAAAAGAGGGGGACTGTAAATTTGCTTTAATAAAAAAGGGTAATGGGAATCACAGTAAGTAATCATTTGATGATGTTTATTTGAAAGCCATGCTTGTACTTTTTCTAGCCGGTGCATAGAGACATTCATAAATTGTAATTGCTGTATTTCATTCAAACCATGATGGTGTAAAGCCTGATAGCTAATTTTATTTAGTTGTTTTAGCTCATAAATTATTCTTACTGCATTCAAGGGCAATAGCCTTTTAACTTGAGACATCCTTAACCAAATTTCTTGGGTATCCATTATTGTCATCCTGACTCATTAACAAATAGGTTCTTCAGTGAACAAATCATAACCAATACTGTCAATATGAAAGAGAAATGTCTAGAATAGTCATTAATTCCCATTCACATTTTGGAAACCGCTCGAAAAATTTATGTCAGTCTTAAACGTATTACATTATCCAGACGAACGCTTACGCACAATTGCTAAGCCAGTAGACAAAGTTGATGCTTCTATACAGCGTATCGTTGATGATATGTTCGATACCATGTATGAAGAAGAAGGTATTGGCCTTGCAGCGACACAAGTCGATATCCACCAGCGAATCATCGTCATTGATGTGTCCGAAACTCGTGATGAGCGCTTAGTTCTTATTAACCCTGAATTGTTAGATAAATCTGGGGAAACAGGTATCGAAGAAGGTTGCTTGTCTATTCCGGAACAACATGGCTTCGTCCCTCGTGCTGAGCAGGTAAAAGTTCGTGCACTAAATTATAACGGCGAGTCTTTTGAACTAGAGGCTGATGGTTTATTAGCTATTTGTATCCAACATGAAATGGACCACCTTGTTGGTAAGCTATTTGTTGACTATTTATCGCCTTTAAAACGTCAGCGTATCCGCCAGAAAGTTGAAAAACTAGACAGACTAAGAGCAAAAGAAGCCAAGAATAGCTAGTTCGCTAAATATAAATAGGGAAATTAACGTGTCAGAGCCATTGAAAATTATTTTTGCGGGTACACCAGATTTTGCGGCCAAACACTTAGCTGCTCTCTTAGGTACCAGGCACCAAATCGTAGGCGTTCTCACCCGCCATGATAAACCTGCAGGGAGAGGTAAAAAATTAACACCAAGCCCTGTCAAGGTGCTCGCTGAAGAAAACCAACTCCCTGTTTTTCAACCAATATCTCTTAGAGATAGCGAAAACCAGCAGTGGATAAAAAACCAAAATGCAGACTTAATGATAGTTGTTGCTTATGGATTGATTTTACCACAAGCCGTTCTTGATATCCCTCGCTTAGGTTGCTTGAATGTTCACGGCTCTTTGTTACCTCGCTGGAGAGGAGCGGCACCAATTCAACGTTCTATTTGGGCTGGTGATACTGAAACGGGTGTGACTATTATGCAAATGGACGCAGGTTTAGATACTGGAGACATGCTTTACAAAGCAATTTGTCCAATTAGCACTAGTGATACGAGCGCCTCGTTATATGATAAATTAGCAATAACAGGCCCTGAAGCATTAATTCATACTGTTGAGATGTTATCCGCAGGTCAATGCGTTGCTGAGAAACAAGACGATTCATTAGCAAATTATGCTGAAAAATTATCGAAAGAGGAAGCTCGCATCAACTGGCAAGATGATGCTGTACATATTGAGCGTTGTATTCGTGCTTTCAATCCTTGGCCAATGAGTTATTTCATGGTTGAAGATCAACTCATTAAAGTTTGGCAAGCTGAAGTATTCACAGACGAACATGACAAGCAACCAGGAACAATTATTAGCGCTGATAAAAAAGGTATATGTATCGCCACAGGAAATGGCATACTAAATATTACTCAGCTACAACCGCCTGGCAAAAAAGCAATGAGTGCACAAGATATCCTAAACTCTCGTCGCGAATGGTTTACTCCAGAGCAAATTCTAGCATAACGAACTTGTAAACTGCCTGATGCCTTCAGGCAGTTTTATTTCAGTCACTAATATATTCATCTTCACCATATGAAAAACACATATAATTTGCGTAGTATCGCGGCAACAGCAATTAATCAAGTCCTTGATAACGGGCAATCACTAAGCACTGTATTACCTGACTTACAACGCAATATCAATGATAAAGATAAAGCTTTATTACAAGAAATTTGCTTTGGCGTTTTACGTTATTTACCTAAGCTTGAATGGTTTATTAGTCAGCTAATGGAAAAACCATTAACGGGTAAACAAAGAACCCTGCATTACTTAATTATGGTAGGTATCTATCAGCTACTTTATACTCGCATTCCACCTCATGCTGCATTAGCAGAAACAGTAAATGGAGCAGTAGCACTGAAAAAACCCCAATTAAAAGGGCTTATTAATGGCGTGTTGCGTTCATTTCAGCGTCAACAAGGACAATTAGAAGAAAGAATTGCTAACAACACTAGCCAATATTTACATCCAAGCTGGTTATTAAAGCGCCTACAAGCAGCCTATCCAGATGATTGGCAATCTATTATTGAAGCAAATAACCAACGCCCACCTATGTGGTTAAGAGTAAACTCCCAGCATCACACCGCTGCACAATATCTCAACTTATTAGAGCAATCTGAGATAACCGCACATTTGCACTCTTCACATCCAAATGCTATCCGCTTAGATGAACCTACAGCAGTTTCTCATCTTCCAGGCTTTGAGGATGGTTGGTCGACAGTACAAGATGTTTCAGCGCAAGGCTGTGCTGAATTACTCGAACCGCAAAATGGGGATAGTATTTTAGATTTATGTGCAGCACCAGGTGGAAAAACAACCCATATTTTAGAATTAGCCCCTAAGGCCAATGTTATTGCTGTAGACATTGATGAATCGCGCCTTAAAAGAGTGAAAGAAAATTTAATTCGCCTAAAGCAACATGCCGTTGTTATACAAGGAGACGGAACACAGCCTGAAACATGGGCTCAAGGTCAGCAATTTGATCGTATTTTGCTTGATGCTCCTTGTTCCGCAACAGGCGTTATTCGACGTCATCCTGACATTAAATGGCTACGTCGTGATTCAGACATAAATGAATTAGCACAACTACAAACTCAAATTCTCGAAGCTATCTGGCCTTATTTAAAACCGGGCGGCACACTGGTCTATGCGACTTGTTCAATTATGCCCGAAGAAAACGGAAAACAAATACAAAATTTCCTATCTAAACATAATGACGCCTGTCTTAATGACGGTACTGATGCTGGATTACAAATATTACCGAATACTAATGGTGGTGATGGTTTCTTTTATGCTCGCTTAATTAAAAAAGTGTAGGAAATTGTAGCCAGGTCTCTGATATAGGAATATGTAATGAAGATCATTATTCTAGGTGCTGGGCAAGTTGGCGGCACGCTTGCTGAAAATTTAGTTGATGAGAACAATGATATTACCGTCGTCGATACCGATGCTGATCGCTTACGTCAGTTACAGGATCAATTCGATCTACGAGTGGTAAATGGCCATGGTTCTCACCCTAGAGTGCTTCGAGATGCAGGTGCAGAAGATGCGGATATGTTAGTAGCAGTGACCAATTCCGATGAAACTAACATGATTGCTTGCCAGATTGCCTATAGCCTATTCAATACCCCAAATAAAATAGCGCGTATCAGGGCAACTGAATATATCCGTGAATCCGACAAACTGTTCCTACCTGAACAAATCCCAATTGACTACTTAATATCGCCTGAACAATTAGTTATCGATTATATCTATAAATTAATTCAATACCCTGGCGCTCTTCAAGTTGTAAACTTTGCAGAAGGTAAAGTCAGTATTGTTGCTGTAAAAGCTTATTACGGCGGTTCACTTGTGGGTAATGCATTATCGAGTTTACGCGAACATATGCCACATATTGATACTCGCGTTGTCGCTATTTTCCGCCAAGATAGGCCTATCCGGCCGCAAGGCTCAACAATCATTGAAGCGGGAGACGAAGTTTTTTTTGTTGCTTCTACACAACATATCCGAGCCGTAATGAGTGAGTTGCAAAGGTTAGAAAAACCATACAAACGTTTGATGATAGTTGGTGGTGGCAACGTTGGAGCTGGTCTAGCAAGACGGCTAGAAAAAGATTACAGCGTGAAACTTATTGAACGCAACCAGAAGCGTGCAACAGAACTTGCTGAGCTACTGCATGATACAATTGTGTTTTATGGAGATGCATCCGACCAAGAGTTACTCACTGAAGAGCACATAGAGCAAATGGATGTTTTTATTGCCCTAACAAATGATGATGAAGCTAATATTATGTCTGCTATGTTAGCTAAAAAAATGGGTGCTAAAAAAGCAATGGTGCTTATACAACGCTCTGCATACGTTGAACTTGTTCAAGGTGGGGTCATTGACATTGCTATTTCACCTCAGCAAGCAACTATTTCTGCTTTACTAAGCCATGTCAGAAAAGCAGATATAGTCAATGTCTCATCTTTAAGAAGAGGTGTTGCGGAAGCCATTGAGGCAATTGCACACGGTGATGAAAATACGTCAAAAGTTGTTGGTAAAAAAATATCTGAAATTAAACTTCCTCCAGGAACTATTATTGGTGCGATTGTCCGAGAAGAAGAAGTCATTATAGCTAGTGATTACCATATTATTGAACAAGGTGACCATGTCATTATGTTTATTACAGATAAAAAGTATGTACCCGAAGTTGAAAAATTATTTCAACCGAGTCCATTCTTCTTATAAAAAATAAAAATAGTAAATATTTGCAGCTTAATAATTCTAGCGACTATAATTTGTTAACCTAATACATGTTTTGTTTCAATTGAGTTATTTATTAAGGGGTCGTCTAATGAGCTTTTTAAAAGATTTCCGCGAATTTGCCATGAAAGGTAATGTAGTGGATATGGCAGTCGGTATTATTATTGGTGCCGCATTTGGTAAAATTGTATCTTCATTAGTTGCTGATGTCATCATGCCTCCGCTAGGGTTACTAATCGGTGGTGTTGATTTTAAATCATTCAGCATCGTGCTGAAAGAAGCACAGGGTGATTTACCAGCAGTTGTACTAAATTATGGTATGTTTATACAAACTGTTTTTGACTTTGTTATTGTTGCCTTTGCTATCTTTATGGCAATTAAAGTTATGAATAAAGTTCGCCGCGAAAAAGAAGCCGCACCAGCAGAGCCTGCGCCACCTTCTAAAGAAGAAGTTCTATTATCAGAAATTCGTGATCTTTTGAAAGAACAAAATAAAAAATAACTAAAAGGCCAGTGGTAATAAGTAAATAAACCTATTACCACTGGCCTCCCAGTTACTCGCCTTATTATTCTTACCTTTCCTTGTATAGCTGCCTTTTCCTTTTTTATTTTTCTCAACTCTCTGGCGAAATAGTGGGTCATGGAGTAATGCTTCAATCGCATTATCTTTAATCTCACCACGTTTATGTTGATATTTACTCATAATATACCTTCATATAGTTAGCTAATTATATAATTAATAAACTTTAGATGCGCCTTTTTCTAATATTTCCATAATAGAGCAATACGTTGTCGCATGTTCTTCACCACAACATACTGAACTTAACATCTTCAACGAATCGCGCATAATAATAAGCTCTTGTATCTTTTTTTCGACTTCAAGTAATCTAAGATCTACAATCTGTTTAGATTCCTGACAAGTATGATGTTCAGGATCAACCCGTATTGAGAGTAGCTCAGTAATAGCTTCTAAAGTAAAGCCTAACTGTTTTGCATAACGAATAAAACGCAAACGCTGCAGATCATGCTCAGTAAATAACCGATACCCACCTTCAGTTCTTTCTTTGTGTCCCATCAAACCTTGTTTTTCATAAAAACGAATTGTGTCTGGAGTTACATCAGCCAACCTAGCAATTTCACCGATTTTATACATACTCATGGATATCACCTCAGCGAATAAATAAGGGTTAGTAACAGAAAATTCAAGAGGGCAGAAATTATCTTTGAATAAGTTAAGAATAGCAGGTACAAAAAAACCGGGCAAATATACCCGGTTTTCCTGAAAGCGACGACAGATTACTCTGCAGCTGCTTCTTGAGACTCAACAGCACGGTCAACAAGCTCGATGTAAGCCATCGGAGCGTTGTCACCTGTACGGTAGCCACACTTAAGAATACGAGTGTAACCACCTGCACGAGCTGCGAAACGAGGTCCCAGTTCATTAAATAATTTTGCAACGATCTCGTTATCACGAGTACGTGCGAATGCCAGACGACGATTAGCTACGCTGTCGGTCTTGGCAAGAGTAATCAGCGGCTCAACGACGCGACGCAGTTCTTTCGCTTTAGGCAGAGTCGTCTTGATGATTTCATGACGAACTAAAGAACCTGCCATGTTACGGAACATAGCTTGGCGGTGGCTGCTGTTGCGGTTCAATTGACGACCACTCTTACGATGGCGCATGACCTTATCCTTCTCAGTAAAACCTTAACCTGTGATCTTAATCATCAGCAATACTTGCTGGTGGCCAATTTTCTAAGCGCATGCCCAGAGAAAGACCACGAGATGCCAAGACGTCCTTAATTTCAGTAAGAGATTTCTTACCAAGGTTAGGCGTTTTAAGCAACTCAACTTCTGTACGCTGTACCAGATCACCGATGTAGTGGATAGCTTCTGCTTTGAGGCAGTTAGCAGAGCGGACAGTCAATTCCAGATCGTCAACTGGGCGCAATAAGATAGGATCGAATTCTGGTTTTTCTTCTTTAACTTCAGGCTGACGTACATCACGTAAGTCAACAAAAGCTTCAAGTTGTTCAGCCAGAATGGTTGCCGCACGGCGAATCGCCTCTTCAGGATCGATTGTACCGTTAGTTTCCATTTCAATAACTAACTTATCCAAGTCTGTACGTTGCTCAACACGAGCTGCTTCAACATTGTAGGCTATACGCTCTACTGGGCTGTAGCAAGCATCGACTAACAAACGACCGATTGGGCGCTCATCTTCTTCCGAATGAACTCGGGCAGAAGCCGGCACATAACCACGACCACGCTGTACTTTAATTCGCATATTAATAGATGCGCTTTCGTCAGTCAGGTGGCAGATGATGTGCTGTGGCTTGACGATTTCGACATCACCATCATGGATGATGTCGGCTGCAGTCACAGGGCCAATGCCAGATTTATTCAAGGTTAAAATAACTTCATCTTTCCCCTGAACTTTTACCGCCAGCCCTTTCAGGTTGAGGAGAATCTCCAGGATATCTTCCTGTACACCTTCTTTGGTGCTGTACTCATGCAGTACACCATCAATTTCAACCTCTGTCACCGCACAACCCGGCATAGACGAAAGCAGAATACGGCGCAGTGCGTTACCAAGAGTATGGCCAAAGCCACGCTCTAAAGGCTCAAGGGTCACCTTAGCGTGCGTCGAACTCACTTGCTCGATATCTACCAGGCGCGGTTTTAGAAACTCTGTCACAGAACCCTGCATTGTGTCCTCTCTTTGGTGCTAAGCTTTACTTGGAGTAAAGCTCGACGATCAGGTGTTCGTTAATGTCCGCAGACAAGTCAGTACGTTCAGGAATACGTTTGAACACACCTTCCATTTTAGCAGCATCAACTTCCAGCCAAGTTGGCTTCTCACGCTGTTCAGCCAGCTCTAAAGCAGCCTTAATACGAGACTGTTTTTTAGCTTTCTCACGAACGCTGATAACGTCATTCGGGGAAACCTGATAAGAAGCGATATTAACTACGCGACCATTTACCATGATAGCTTTGTGGCTAACCATTTGACGTGCTTCTGCGCGAGTTGCGCCAAAGCCCATACGGTAAACGACGTTATCAAGACGACCTTCCAGCAAAGTCAGCAGGTTTTCACCTGTGTTACCTTTCAGGCGTGTTGCTTCTTTGTAATAGTTACGGAATTGACGTTCCAGAACACCGAACATACGACGAACTTTTTGTTTTTCACGTAACTGGACACCATAGTCAGACAGACGCGGTTTACGCGCACCGTGCTGGCCTGGAGCCTGTTCTAATTTACACTTGGTGTCAATCGCGCGAACACCAGACTTCAGAAAGAGGTCTGTTCCTTCGCGACGGCTCAGCTTGAGCTTAGGACCCAAATATCTAGCCATTTTCTTTCTCCAACAGTCCTAAAAAAAACGAAACGTATTAAACGCGACGTTTTTTCGGTGGGCGACAACCGTTATGAGGGATAGGAGTCACATCAGTAATATTAGTGATGCGAAAACCAGCGGCGTTCAGAGCACGAATTGTTGATTCGCGACCCGGACCCGGTCCCTTAACCATAACTTCCAGGTTTTTGATTCCGTATTCTTTCACAGCTTCTGCGCAACGCTCTGCTGCAACCTGAGCTGCGAACGGAGTAGATTTGCGAGAACCACGGAAACCGGAACCACCGGCAGTTGCCCAACCTAATGCGTTACCTTGACGGTCAGTAATAGTAACGATTGTGTTGTTGAAAGAAGCATGGATATGAGCCACACCGTCTGAGACTTGTTTTCTTACACGCTTACGTGCACGAATTGGTGCTTTTGCCATTATTCAATACCCCGACTTATTTCTTGATCGGCTTACGCGGACCCTTACGGGTACGAGCGTTAGTCTTAGTACGCTGTCCGCGCACAGGAAGACCACGACGATGACGTAAACCACGGTAACATCCAAGGTCCATCAGACGCTTGATGCTCAGGGTAATTTCACGACGTAAGTCACCTTCTACAACGTATTTAGCAACTTCGTCACGCAGCTTGTCGATTTGTTCTTCAGACAGCTCACTGATCTTAACATTTTCAGCAATACCTGTTGCTTCACAGATAGCCTGTGAACGGGTCTTACCGATACCGAAAATCGATGTTAAAGCGATTACAGTATGTTTATGATCAGGAATGTTAATGCCTGCTATACGGGCCACTATGCACTCCTAAGTTAAAATATACATTACTGTGCTGAAAAGCCCGTTTTCAGGATACTCAAACAATAATGTATCTTAGATAAAAAAGATTGGCTGGCTAATTTAGCCAGCTCAACCCAACTTTGCAAGAAAAAAATGCTTTTTCTTAACCTTGACGTTGTTTATGTCTTGGTTCAACACTACAAATTACACGAACGCTACCATTGCGACGGATAATTTTGCAGTTACGGCATAATTTCTTGACGGAAGCACGAACTTTCATTTTTACTCTCCGTAACTTCTAAGCAAACCATAATCACACTAAGTGATTACTTACCTTTCAGGTTTGCTTTCTTCAATGCAGACTCATACTGACTTGACATCATCAGAGTTTGCACTTGAGCCATAAAGTCCATGATAACGACAACCACGATTAAGAGGGAAGTACCACCAAAGTAAAAAGGTACTCTCATTGCGTCACGCATGAACTCCGGGATTAGGCAGATGAAGGTAATATATAATGCACCAACTAATGTTAAGCGAGTCATTACCTTATCAATGTACTTGGCCGTTTGCTCTCCCGGACGAATTCCTGGTACAAATGCACCGGACTTCTTCAGGTTATCTGCTGTTTCTCTTGGGTTGAAAACCAACGCCGTATAGAAGAAACAGAAGAAGATGATCGCAGATGCATAAAGTAACACATATAACGGTTGACCAGGCTGCAAATACATAGAAATTGTAGTCAGCCAGTCCCAGCCAGTTCCATCACCAAACCAAGAAGCTATTGTACCCGGGAATAGTATGATACTGGAAGCAAAAATTGCAGGAATTACACCCGCCATATTCACTTTTAACGGTAAATGCGTACTTTGTGCTGCGTAAACACGGCGACCTTGCTGACGTTTAGCGTAATTAACGACGATACGACGTTGACCACGTTCCATAAACACAACAAAGAAAGTAACCGCGAATACTAACACCGCAACCAACAGCAACAGGAGGAAGTGCAGATCGCCTTGCCGAGCTTGCTCGATGGTATGGCCAATAGCCGGCGGTAATCCCGCAACAATACCAGCGAAGATAATGATAGAAATACCGTTACCGATACCTCTTTCAGTTATCTGCTCACCTAACCACATTAGGAACATAGTCCCTGTGACTAAGCTAACAACTGCCGTAAAGTAGAACGGGAGGCCTGGATCAATGACTAACCCTTGCATCCCTGGCATATTCGGTAGACCCATTGCAATACCAATAGATTGGAATATTGCTAATACCAGAGTACCCCAGCGAGTATATTGGCTTATCTTCCGACGACCTGCTTCTCCTTCCTTCTTGATCTCTGCTAATCGTGGATTAACCACTGATAATAATTGGATAATGATCGATGCCGAAATATACGGCATGATACCCAAAGCAAAGATAGAAGCACGGCTAAGAGCACCACCAGAGAACATGTTAAACATTTCAATGATGGTGCCTTGTTGCTGTTCGAGCAATTTGGCAAGCACAGTGGCATCAATACCAGGGATTGGAATAAAAGAACCAATTCGGAAAACAATTAGCGCACCAATTACAAACAAAAGTCTGCGTTTAAGTTCGCCAGCTCCACCCTTGGCACTTTGAAAATCTAATCCTGGTTGTTTAGCCATCTGTCACTTATTCCTCAATTTTACCGCCGGCAGCTTCGATTGCAGCGCGAGCACCTTTAGTAACACGAAGGCCACGTACAGTAACTGCACGGTTCACTTCGCCAGACAGAATAACTTTAGCATATTCAATCTGGATGCCAACAACGTTCGCGGCTTTCAGTGCGTTCAGATCAATAACATCGCCTTCAACAGCAGCAAAATCAGACAGACGAATCTCTGCAGTGATCATTGCTTTACGTGAAGTGAAACCGAATTTCGGTAAACGACGATATAAAGGCATCTGGCCACCTTCGAAACCACGACGTACGCCACCGCCAGAACGAGATTTCTGACCTTTGTGACCACGGCCGCCGGTTTTACCCAGACCAGAACCGATACCACGACCTACGCGTTTAGGCGCGTGCTTGGCACCTTCAGCCGGAGACAGAGTATTTAAACGCATCTCTTACTCCTCAACTTTAACCATGTAGGAAACCAAGTTGACCATACCACGTACAGCAGGAGTATCCTCGCGCTCTACTGTATGACCAATGCGACGCAGACCTAAACCGACCAGTGTTGCCTTATGCTTAGGCAGACGACCGATTGAACTGCGAACTTGTGTAATTTTAATAGTCTTAGCCATAGCCGATTACCCCAGAATTTCTTCGACGGATTTTCCACGCTTAGCTGCGACCATTTCTGGAGACTTCATGCTGTCTAAAGCATCCAGTGTTGCACGAACCACGTTGATTGGGTTTGTGGAACCATAGGTTTTAGCCAGTACGTTGCGAACTCCAGCTACTTCTAAAACAGCACGCATTGCACCGCCGGCAATGATACCGGTACCTTCGTGAGCAGGTTGCATAAACACACGAGAACCAGTGTGTGTACCTTTCACAGGGTGGAACAATGTGCCGTTGTTTAGAGCAACGGTTTTCATACTGCGACGGGCTTTTTCCATCGCTTTCTGGATTGCTGCCGGAACTTCGCGCGCTTTGCCGTAGCCAAAACCAACGCGACCGTTACCATCACCAACTACAGTCAGTGCGGTAAAGCTGAAAATACGGCCACCTTTAACGGTTTTTGCTACGCGGTTTACCGCGATCAGCTTTTCCTGCAGTTCGCCAGCTTGTTTCTCGATGTGAGCCATCTTACACCTCTACCTTAGAACTGAAGGCCAGCTTCACGGGCAGCATCTGCCAGTGCCTGGACTCTACCATGATATTGGAAACCAGAACGGTCAAAAGCAACAACAGTGATGCCTTTTTCCAGTGCGCGTTCAGCAACTAATTTACCAACAATTGCTGCTGCGTCTTTGTTTCCAGTAAACTTAACTTGTTCATTGATAGCTTTTTCTGTAGTAGAAGCTGCAACCAATGTTTCAGAACCGTTTGGTGCGATAACCTGCGCATAAATATGGCGTGGAGTACGATGTACCACCAGGCGAGTCGCACCCAATTCTTGGATCTTACGGCGTGCGCGGGTCGCACGACGGATACGAGCTGCTTTCTTATCCATAGTGTTACCTTACTTCTTCTTAGCCTCTTTGGTACGCACGATTTCATCGGCGTAACGAACACCTTTACCTTTATAAGGTTCAGGACGACGGTAAGCACGCAGTTCTGCTGCAACTTGACCAATCACTTGCTTATCCGCACCTTTCAGTACGATTTCAGTTTGTGTTGGGCATTCAGCAGTAATGCCTGCTGGCAGTGCGTGTTCAACCGGATGCGAGAAACCTAAAGACAAGCTTACTGCATTGCCTTTGATTGCTGCACGGTAACCAACACCGACCAGTTGAAGCTTTTTAGTGAAGCCTTCGGTAACACCAACAACCATTGCATTGCACAGTGAACGAGTAGTACCCGCTTGTGCCCATGCATCATCAAAACCTTCGCGTGGTGCGAAAGTCAGTTGATTGTCTTCGCTTTTAACTTCAACTGCATTATGGATAGTACGAGTAAGCTCGCCGTTTTTACCCTTAATCGAAATAACCTGACCGTTGAGTTTTACCTCTACGCCGGCAGGAATGACGACGGGTGCTTTTGCCACACGAGACATTCTTTCCTCCCGAATTAAGCTACGTAGCAGAGAATCTCGCCACCAAGACCAGCTTGGCGAGCTGCACGATCAGTCATGACACCTTTAGAGGTAGAAACAACAGCGATACCTAAACCAGCCATAACTTGTGGCAGCTCATCTTTTTTCTTATAGATGCGCAGACTTGGGCGGCTTACACGCTGAATGCTTTCTACAACAGCCTTGCCTTGGAAATAACGTAAAGTCAGTTCCAATTCTGGCTTGATGTCGCCTTCAATTTTAAAATCTTCAATATAACCTTCTTCCTTCAGCACTTTGGCAATTGCCACTTTCAGCTTGGAGGAAGGCATGGTGACCGCAACTTTGTTCGCGGCCTGACCGTTACGGATACGGGTCAGCATATCCGCGATGGGATCTTGCATGCTCATCTGTCTTTACTCCCGTGATTCAAATGGAATTACCAACTTGCCTTTTTAAGGCCCGGGATTTCACCGCGCATAGCGGCTTCACGGACTTTAATACGGCTCAGACCAAACTTCCGCAGGAAACCGTGCGGACGCCCTGTTTGACGGCAGCGGTTACGCTGACGAGAAGGACTTGAATCACGTGGCAGTGTTTGCAGCTTGAGAACAGCGTCCCAGCGATCTTCATCAGATGCTTTAACATCAGAGATGATAGCTTTCAGTTCTACGCGTTTTGCGAAGAATTTCTCAGCTAATTTAGCACGTTTAACATCACGCGCTTTCATAGATTTCTTAGCCATGAGTACCCTGCCTTACTTGCGGAACGGGAAGTTGAACGCTGCTAACAGTGCGCGACCTTCGTCATCTGATTTCGCAGTAGTGGTGATAGTAATATCTAAACCACGCACGCGATCCACTTTATCGTAATCGATTTCAGGGAAGATGATTTGTTCACGAACACCCATGCTGTAGTTACCGCGACCATCGAAAGACTTAGCGGACAAGCCACGGAAGTCACGAATACGTGGTACAGCAATAGAAATCAGACGCTCAAGGAACTCCCACATGCGTTCGCCACGCAGGGTTACTTTACAGCCGATTGGATAGCCCTGACGGATTTTGAAGCCTGCAACAGATTTGCGTGCTTTGGTGATCAAAGGTTTTTGACCTGAGATCGCTGTTAAATCAGCTGCTGCGTTATCCAGCAGTTTTTTATCAGCAATCGCTTCACCAACACCCATATTCAGGGTGATCTTCTCGACCCGAGGGACTTGCATGACAGAAGTGTAGCTAAACTCAGTCATGAGTTTATTAACTACTTCGTCTTTATAGTAATCATGCAGTTTCGCCATCGTATACTCCAAAAATTACTTGATAGTTTCACTGTTAGATTTGAAGAAACGGACTTTTTTGCCGTCTTCGAATCTAAAGCCTACACGGTCAGCCTTACCAGTTGCCGCGTTAAAGATTGCAACGTTAGAAACTTGAATAGCCGCTTCTTTTTCAACGATGCCACCTGGTTGGTTCAGAGCCGGTACAGGCTTCTGATGTTTTTTAACCAGATTGATACCTTCAACAATAACTTTACTAGAAGAAATAACCTGCTTTACTTTACCGCGCTTACCTTTGTCTTTCCCAGTTAGCACGATAACTTCGTCATCACGACGGATTTTCGCTGCCATAGTTTCGCTCCTTAGAGTACTTCAGGTGCCAGAGAGATAATTTTCATAAACTTCTCGTTACGAAGTTCACGAGTTACCGGCCCAAAAATACGCGTACCGATTACTTGCTCGCTGTTATTGTTTAATAACACACAAGCATTACCATCGAAGCGAATGACAGAACCGTCAGGGCGACGTACACCCTTCTTGGTGCGCACCACTACCGCTTTCAGGACATCACCCTTTTTAACTTTACCGCGTGGAATTGCTTCTTTAACAGTAATTTTAATGATGTCGCCTACATGTGCATAGCGACGGTGCGAGCCACCTAGAACCTTGATACACATTACGCGACGTGCACCGGAGTTGTCGGCCACGTTCAGCATAGTCTGTTCTTGGATCATTTTAGTGCTCCGCTAAATGTCAACTACTACTGAGCCACCTCATTATGAAGAGGCCGTTCAAATATACCCATACTACGAGGGCGCGGCATTATAACACCACATCATCGTGTTGGACAGAAAAAAATAAACGGCTCAATGAAAAAGAGCCGTTTATTCATCAGGAAAAGTTATTCTATTACAGAACAGCTTTTTCTACAACGCGAACTAAGGCCCAAGACTTAGTCTTAGACAGTGGACGAGTTTGGCGGATTTCTACCACGTCACCGATTCCACATTCATTGTTCTCGTCATGTACGTGCAATTTAGTCGTACGACGGATGAATTTACCATACAGAGGGTGTTTCACCATACGCTCGATAGCAACAACAATAGATTTCTCCATTTTATCGCTAACTACACGACCTTGCAGAGTACGGATTTTATCGCTCATTACGCACCTGCCTTCTCAGTCAGTAAAGTCTTCACACGTGCGATATCGCGACGCACTTGTTTCAACAGATGAGACTGTTGCAGCTGACCACTTGCAGCCTGCATACGTAAATTAAATTGTTCACGTAACAGGTTCAAAAGTTCAGCATTCAGCTCTTCAACGCTTTTTTCGCGCAGCTCTTGTGCTTTCATTACATCACCGTCTTAGTTACAAAGGTGGTTTTGATAGGCAGTTTCGCTGCTGCCAGAGAGAATGCCTCACGAGCCAGCTCTTCAGGCACACCGTCCATTTCGTACAGTACTTTACCAGGCTGGATTAAGGCAACCCAATATTCTACGTTACCTTTACCTTTACCCATACGAACTTCGAGTGGTTTCTCAGTGATTGGTTTGTCTGGGAACACACGGATCCAGATTTTACCTTGACGCTTAATAGCACGGGTCATAGCACGACGTGCCGCTTCGATCTGACGTGCAGTCAGACGACCACGGCCAACAGCTTTAAGACCGAAAGTGCCGAAGCTAACATCCGTACCTTGCGCTAGACCACGGTTGCGGCCTTTGTGCACCTTACGGAATTTTGTACGCTTTGGTTGTAACATCAGCGACTCTCCTTACTTGCGGCCTTTACGCTGCTGCTTTTTAGGTTGAGCAGCTGGTTTCTCAGCTTGTTCAACAGCAGCCATACCACCCAGAATCTCACCTTTGAAGATCCATACCTTAACGCCGAGAACACCGTAAGTGGTGTGCGCTTCTGAAGTGTTGTAATCGATATCAGCACGTAATGTGTGCAGTGGCACACGGCCTTCACGATACCACTCGGTACGAGCGATTTCAGCACCACCTAAGCGGCCACTGACTTCAACTTTAATACCTTTAGCGCCCAGACGCATTGCGTTCTGTACTGCACGCTTCATAGCACGACGGAACATAACACGACGTTCCAGCTGTGAAGAGATGCTGTCAGCAACTAATTTAGCGTCTAGTTCTGGTTTACGAACTTCGGCGATATTGATTTGCGCAGGAACACCAGCGATATCCGCTACTGTTTTACGCAGTTTTTCGACGTCTTCACCTTTCTTACCGATAACGATACCTGGGCGAGCAGTGTGAATAGTCACACGGATGCTTTTCGCAGGACGTTCGATAACGATGCGAGAGATTGACGCTTTTGCCAATTCTTTATTCAAGTACTGGCGTACTTTAAAATCGCTGTCTAGGTTGTCAGCGAATTCATTGGTGTTCGCATACCAAGTAGAGTTCCAAGGTTTGACAATACCCAGGCGAATACCATTAGGATGTACTTTCTGACCCATTGCTAGTCTCCAGAGTCTCAGCGATCGGACACAACCACAGTAATGTGGCTGGTGCGCTTAAGAATACGATCTGCACGGCCTTTCGCACGCGGCATGATGCGTTTCATGGTTGGACCTTCGTCTACGAAAATTTTCGCAACTTTCAGGTCATCAATGTCAGCGCCATCGTTTTGCTCTGCGTTAGCAATTGCAGATTCAAGTACTTTCTTCACTAAACCAGCAGCTTTCTTGTTGGTGTAGGTCAGAATTTCCAGAGCTTGCGACACTTTCTTACCGCGAATCAGGTCGGCAACTAAGCGAACCTTCTGGGCAGAAGAACGAGCGTGGCGATGCATAGCTAAAGTTTCCATCTCTTCCTCCTATCCTTAACGTTTCTTAGCTTTCTTATCTGCCGCGTGGCCGCGATAAGTGCGAGTCGGTGCGAATTCACCCAGTTTGTGACCAACCATTTCGTCGGTTACGAAAACTGGAACATGCTGACGACCATTATGGACAGCGATGGTCAATCCGATCATATTAGGAAAGATCGTTGAACGACGGGACCAAGTCTTAAGAGGCTTCTTGTCTCCGCTTTCCACCGCTTTCTCTACCTTCTTCAGCAAGTGCAGGTCAATAAAAGGACCTTTCTTGAGAGAACGTGGCATGGTTTATCCTCTAATTATTTTTTAGAACGATGACGTACGATGAATTGATCAGTACGCTTGTTGCTACGAGTTTTCTTACCTTTGGTTTGAACGCCCCATGGTGTTACTGGGTGTTTACCAAAGTTACGGCCTTCACCACCACCATGTGGATGGTCAACTGGGTTCATCGCAGTACCGCGAACGGTAGGACGAATACCACGCCAGCGGCTAGCACCAGCTTTACCGAGAACACGTAACATATGTTCAGCGTTACCAACTTCACCAAGAGTTGCACGGCAATCAGCTAAAACTTTACGCATTTCACCAGAACGTAAACGTAATGAAACATAAGCGCCATCACGAGCAACGATTTGAGCGTAAGTACCTGCTGAACGCGCTAACTGTCCACCTTTACCTGGTTTCAGTTCGATATTATGAACTGTAGAACCAACAGGGATGTTGCGCATCGGCAGTGCATTACCAGCTTTGATTGCTGAATCAACACCAGATTGAATCTGGTCACCAGCTTTCAAGCCTTTTGGTGCAAGAATATAACGACGTTCACCGTCTTTATATAGAACCAGTGCAATGTTCGCAGAACGATTTGGATCATATTCCAAACGTTCAACAACTGCAGGAATACCATCTTTGTTGCGTTTAAAGTCAACTAAACGATAATGCTGCTTATGGCCACCACCGATATGACGGGTAGTGATACGGCCATTGTTGTTACGACCACCGGATTTGCTGTTTTTTTCTAACAGCGGAGCATAAGGCTTACCCTTATGCAGCTCAGGGTTAACCACTTTAACTACGTGGCGACGGCCCGGAGACGTAGGTTTACATTTAACAACTGCCATTGTTCTTTACTCCTCCGACTTACTCAGCACCGCTAATGAAGTCCAAATTTTGGCCTTCTTTCAGCGTGACGTAAGCTTTTTTCCAGTCGCTACGACGACCGAAACGCTGACCGTGGCGTTTAGTTTTGCCTTTAACCAGCAAAGTGTTAACACCTTCAACTTCGACTTCAAACAGTTTCTGTACAGCAGCTTTGATTTCTGCTTTAGTCGCATCTTTCGCAACTTTGAGAACGATGGTATTGCTTTTTTCCATCGCTGTAGAAGCTTTTTCAGATACATGCGGCGCGCGCAGTACTTTCAGCAGACGTTCTTCACGGATCATGCCAGCATCTCCTCAACTTGCTTCACAGCATCAGCAGTCATAACCACTTTGTCGAAGGCGATCAGGCTAACTGGGTCAATACCTGCTGCATCACGAACGTCAACCTTATACAGGTTGCGTGCTGCTAAAAACAGATTTTCATCTAATTCAGCAGTGATGATCAGAACATCTTCCAGAGCCATATCTTTCAGTTTCTGTGCCAGCAACTTAGTTTTAGGTGCTTCAACAGAGAACTTCTCGACAACGATCAGACGATCTTGACGTACCAACTCAGAGAGGATGCTTTTTAAAGCACCACGGTACATCTTCTTATTAACTTTTTGACTGTGGTCCTGTGGTTTAGCTGCGAAGCTAACACCACCAGAGCGCCAAATTGGGCTCTTTACTGAACCAGAACGTGCACGGCCAGTACCTTTTTGACGCCATGGTTTTTTACCTGAACCAGAAACTTCAGCACGAGTTTTCTGAGCACGAGTACCTTGACGAGCACCAGCTGCATACGCAACAACTACTTGGTGGACAAGCGCTTCATTGAAATCACGCCCGAAGGTAGTTTCGGAAACAGTCAGCGCGCTTTGCGCGTCTTTCATTACCAATTCCATTCCTATCTCCTCGACGTTAAGCCTTGACAGCCGGTTTTACGATCAGGTTGCTACCAGTTGCTCCTGGAACAGCACCTTTGACCAGCAGCAGGTTGCGCTCAGCGTCAACACGTACTACATCTAAGCTTTGAACAGTTACACGTTCATTACCCAGTTGGCCTGCCATTTTCTTGCCTTTAAACACTTTGCCCGGAGTCTGGTTTTGACCGATAGAACCCGGAACACGGTGAGACAAGGAGTTACCGTGAGTAGCATCTTGAGTACGGAAATTCCAGCGCTTAACTGTGCCGGCAAAACCTTTACCTTTAGATGTACCAGTAACGTCGACTTTTTTAACGTCAGCGAAAATTTCAACGCTAATGCTTTGACCTACTGTGTATTCTGCACTGTCTTCAATGCGGAATTCACGTAGGATACGGCCAGCTTCGACGCCAGCTTTAGCGAAATGACCTGCTTCAGGCTTAGTTACACGGTTAGCTTTTTTGCTACCGGTAGTAACCTGAATTGCATTATAACCGTCAGTTTCTGCAGTTTTAACCTGAGTAACACGGTTATTTTCAATTTCGATAACAGTTACAGGTATAGAAACGCCATCTTCAGTGAAGATACGAGTCATACCGACTTTCTTACCGACTAAACCTTTCATTGTTTCAACCTCTCAATCGTTCGACGACCTGATTAACCCAGGCTGATCTGCACGTCAACGCCGGCAGCCAGGTCCAGACGCATCAGAGCATCAACGGTCTTTTCGGTTGGCTCAACGATGTCAACCAGACGCTTGTGAGTGCGAATTTCGTACTGATCACGCGCATCTTTGTTAACGTGCGGAGAAATCAGAACGGTAAAACGCTCTTTACGTGTCGGCAGCGGGATAGGACCACGAACTTGCGCACCAGTGCGCTTAGCAGTCTCTACGATTTCCGCAGTTGATTGATCGATTAAACGATGATCAAAAGCTTTCAGGCGGATACGGATTCTTTGGTTCTGCATGAGACCAGAGCTCCAACTATTTTATAAACGTAAATGATTACTCCTCGTACCCATTTCGATTGATGGGAGAGTGTAATCGTTCTTGATGTAACTTCCAAATCGGAAGTATTGTCTAAATGAGCAACAAATCGTTGACTCAATACTGAGATTTCAGTCCTAAAATATAGGGCTTACTCATCAGTAAGCCCGCGCATTATACGTAAATTATAGGGAAACACAAGTAATCGAGGAAAATATGTGCGTTTTTTTTGAAGAGATTCTTCAAAAAGCCCCTCAGCCTTAGGAAATGAAGTGACTGGGAGGCTTTTACTACAAGTTTACTTAGCAAGTAGCTATGGAAATACTAAATTACTCTTCTTTAACTTGCGCTTGAAGATAGTTTTGAATTCCTAAGCGAGTAATTAGTTCTAATTGCGTTTCTATCCAATCAATATGGTTTTCTTCATCTGCTAAAATTTCAATCATCAGGTCTCGGCTGACGTAGTCATGAACCGAATCTGCGTATTTAATAGCTTCTTTTAGGTTTTTTGCCCCATCGATTTCAAGCTGCAAATCTGACTTAAGCATTTCTTCAACATCTTCACCAATATTTAACTTACCAAGATCTTGTAGGTTAGGAATACCTTCGAGAAAAAGAATTCGCTCTATATATTTGTCCGCGTGCTTCATTTCATCGATTGATTCGTGATATTCCATCTCATTGAGACGTGTGAATCCCCAATTTTTAAACATACGTGCATGTAAAAAATATTGGTTGATTGCAACTAACTCATTGCCCAGTAGTTTATTTAGGTGGGCTATCATTTTTTTATCGCCTTTCATTGCTACCCTCCATCGCTTCCAGTCTTTTAAGTGTAGTACTGAAATTGATGTTAGTGTAATTTTTACACAATGTATTTGAACCAAAGGTGATAAATTTGGTGGGAATAATTTGAATGGTATAAGATACTATGCAACCTCAGCGGCACATGCATCCTCAAAAATCATTTGCTCTTCATATAAAATCGCCTTTGTCTGCCTAATGCATTTCCCACATTCTAAGCCTACAGGCAAAATTTGTCGTAGCCCCTTCAGCGAGGTTACTTGATACTTTCTTGCAGCATTTCTGATCTGTTTATCAGTAATCGCTTCACAAAGACAAATGTACATGGTGCTTACCTGTATAAATCACATACAGACAGTTTAAATAAAAATGATTTGCATTTCAATTATCATTCAGAATGATTTACAAAGGTCATTTATTACAAATAAGTTTGTTACACGAACAATTTAAATCAAAAGAATAGATTACGGACAAGATAAGTAATTTTGTTTATGACAATAAAAAGGGCACCTAGTAAGGTGCCCTTCTTTAAAACTAAATGAAGCTATGTATTATGCAATAA
>NZ_JAMPPR010000039.1:0-12173 GCF_028481645.1 Providencia sp. PROV141
CACTAGTCACATACTTGTGTATGCTCCTAGCGTCTCATTCCTTTGCCGCCTTGCTACAACTCGAACTATTTAGAATATAGCTGAGAGATTAATCTCTTAATCTGTAAATAAATATTTACTAAAAATTGGTATTGAACTCTAATTTAAATATTGGAAATGTTAACTTTATGTGAAATCGCATATTTATCAATTTATTATCACAATGTAAATTTTACTTTACGCATATGGAAATAATTTACACAAATGGATTGAATTGTTTACGATGCATGGTATGTTATTACCCATACACTCAAACACAATACGTAAATAATAAACTAAGCAAATATAAGCTAATAAGTAGGTAAAAAATGATCATGCAAAAAGATGTACTCAACAATGTGAATATTCAAGACGAGCAGGTATTAATCACTCCTGAGAGTCTGAAAGAGAAATATCCGCTGAGTCGCAGCAACCTGCATGCCATTGCGACATCGCGCCAAGTGATTGCTGACATTATTCATCAACGCGACCCTCGCTTACTCGTGGTATGTGGTCCTTGCTCAATCCATGATGTGGATGCTGCTATTGAATATGGTGAGCGTCTGAAAGTATTAGCCGAAGAATTAAGTGATAGCTTATATATTGTGATGCGTGTGTATTTTGAAAAACCTCGTACAACCGTGGGTTGGAAAGGTTTGATTAGTGATCCATTTATGGATGGCTCTTTTGAAATGGAAAAAGGTCTGCATATCGCTCGTGACTTGCTGACTAATTTAGTGAATATGGGGCTACCATTAGCGACAGAAGCACTGGACCCTAACAATCCTCAATACTTAGGGGATCTATTTAGTTGGTCTGCCATTGGTGCAAGAACTACTGAGTCACAAACACACCGCGAAATGGCTTCTGGTTTATCTATGCCTGTTGGTTTTAAAAATGGAACGGACGGAAGTTTATCTACAGCAATTAATGCATTAAAAGCTGCTGCGATGCCACACCGTTTTATGGGGATTAATCAATCTGGCCAAGTTTGTTTATTACATACTAAAGGTAATAGTAACGGCCATGTCATTTTACGTGGTGGAAAAACACCTAACTACAACGCTGAAGACATAGCGGCTTGTGAATCTGAAATGAAAAAAGCAGGTTTAGAGCCATCACTTATGGTGGATTGTAGCCATGGAAACTCAAATAAAGATTACCGCCGTCAGCCATTAGTTGTTGATTCTATTATTGAACAAATTATTAATGGTAATGAATCAATTACAGGTATTATGCTAGAAAGCCATATTAATGAAGGGAATCAAACGTCTGAACAAGCCCGTGACTTAATGAAATACGGTGTTTCAGTAACTGATGCCTGCATTAACTGGCAAACGACGGAAACGGTATTGCGTAAATTGCATCAGGCATTATTACCTATGCTTGAACAACGTGCGCAAAAATTGAGTAAAGTGAGCTGATCAAGGTATTGGTATGTCTGTTGAGTTATCCCATTTACGGGAACAAATTGATGAAGTTGATAAATCGTTACTCGATTTATTAGCAAAAAGGCTGCAACTGGTTGCTGAAGTTGGTGAAGTGAAAAGCTTACATGGCTTACCGATTTATGTGCCTGAGCGTGAAACCAGTATGTTGGCAGCACGTCGCGCCGAAGCTGAGCGTATGGGCATCCCACCTGATCTGATCGAGGATATTCTAAGGCGGATTATGCGTGAATCTTATGCTCGTGAAAATGATAAAGGGTTCAAAACATTGAACCCATCAGCTGGCCCAATTGTGATTGTAGGCGGTGATGGGAAAATGGGGCGGTTATTTCATCGTCTCCTTAGCTTATCAGGTTACCAAGTCAAAACATTGAATGAAGGTGATTGGTCGCAAGCAGAATCTATTATTGCTGGAGCAAGTGTGGTGATCATCAGTGTGCCTATTCATTCAACGGTACAAGTGATCAACCAACTGCCTAAGTTGGATAAAAGCACGATCTTGATGGATATCGCGTCAATTAAGCAACAGCCATTAGAAGCGATGTTAGCGGCGCATGATGGGCCCGTACTTGGACTTCACCCGATGTTTGGCCCTGATGTTGGTAGCGTTGCAAAGCAAGTATTTGCTTATTGTCATGGCCGTAGCTCGGAGTCTTATCAGTGGTTCCTTGAACAGCTATTAGTTTGGGGAGCTCGCTTGAAAGAAATATCAGCTGAAGAGCATGATAAAAATATGAGCTTTATTCAGGCATTACGGCACTTTACAACATTTACCTATGGACGAAATCTTGCTGAGGAAAATATCGATTTACAGCAACTGCTTGATTTATCATCGCCTATTTATCGTTTAGAGCTCGCGATGGTTGGGCGGCTGTTTGCTCAAGACCCTCAACTGTATGCAGATATTATTATGTCTTCAAATGAAAATGTTGAACTAATACGTAGGTATCACCAATTGTTAGGCGATTCAATAGCGTTATTGGAGAAACAAGATAAAGCGGAATTTGTTCGCCAATTTAATCAAGTTAGCCAGTGGTTCGGCGAAGATGCCCATCATTTTATGAAAGAAAGCCAATCATTACTGCAACGAGCAAACGATAATCGAAAATAATCATCCCCGCCCTCTATCGTGTTTTATAGCGGTAGGGGGCTTTATTTGGGGCGTTAATTTATCACTGTCTTCCATATTATTCCATTTTAGTTAATTTCACTTGAAATCTTTATTTAAAATAAGTAATTGTACTTATATGTATAATTTCTATCAAATAATATGCTAATTAGCCTAAAATTAAATTTATTCACTATTTAATTTCAAATTAATCAATTTTTAAAATTAATATTTATAAATCGATCGATTTATATGATAAAGATCTTATCTATTTTACCGATAACACTACTCATTAAATGATGGCTAGCGTGGTAAATATATGTTTTTTAAAAATCTCAAAATCAGTATGAAGTTAACGATAGCATTCGGTGGTTTTGTTGCGCTTATTATCTTAAGTTCAATATTTTCTTTAGCGAATATGAATCGAGCTAATGAAGGAATGAAGGAAGTACTTTATGAAAGCTATCCTATTGCTTCGACTGCAGGGCAGATGATGGATAACTTTTATTCTTTTATTGGGATCCAAGAGCTGATTTTACTTGATGACAGAGGTAGTGATAAGCGCCGTGAAGAGCTTGATAAAATTACACTGAAAATAACAGAATTGTTAGAAAAACTAGAAAGCAGTGTCACTGATGATCGCTCTAAAGAAATTTTAGCGGATTTAGGTGTGATCCGCCAACAATTCCATGCATCGCTGGCACGTATGAATGCATTCTTACAACAAAATAATCGCCAAGCCGCTATAGATGAGATGATGACGAAAACTTCGAGTATTCAGCGGGATTATCGAGATCATATTCAAACATTGATGGCAATCCAAGACTTGCAGATGCAAGAGATCGGTCGGAAAGTCAATGCAGACTATGAAAGTAATAAGTTATTACTGGCTGTACTCTCAATCTTGAGTATCGCTGCGGGCTGCATAATGGGGTGGTATATTACGACTATTATTACTAGACCATTGGAAAATGCGGTTAATTTCGCTCAGTCAATTGCAAATGGGGATTTGACTAAAGATATTCAGGTCACCTCAAAAGATGAAACAGGTGTGTTGCTAAATGCACTTAATGATATGAAAGAACACTTGCTGGAAATCGTCCAAGAGGTTCAGCAAGGTTCTGAAAGTATTTCGGCAGCAGCAGGGCAAATTGTTGCAGGGAACCAAAACCTTGCCGCACGTACCGAAGAACAGGCCGCGTCAGTTGAAGAAACGGCTAGTTCAATGGAGCAAATAACTTCAACTGTTCAAAACACGACTGAGCACACTCATGAAGCCAGCATGCTTGCAGACCAAGCAGCGATTATTGTGCAAAATAATGGCGATATGATGAGCCAAGTTACGAACAAAATGCGAGCTATCAATGGTTCGTCATCTCAGATGACAGAAATTATTAACCTAATAGATTCAATTGCATTCCAAACCAATATCTTAGCATTGAATGCATCCGTTGAAGCTGCAAGAGCCGGTGAGCATGGGCGAGGATTTGCTGTTGTTGCTGGAGAAGTGAGATTATTAGCACAGAAAAGTGCAGCTTCAGCGAGTGATATTCGCGGATTGATTGAAAATTCATCGTCACAAACGCAAGAAGGCATGGAACTTGTTGAAAAGGCAACTCAGCAAATACATGGCATGGTGGATAGTGTCAAAGAGATGAATGCGTTACTACGTGAAATTGGGCAAGCTAGCCGCGAGCAAAGCGATGGAATCTCTCAAATCAATAGTGCAGTGGGGCAACTTGATTTAACTACACAACAAAATGCGAGTTTAGTTGAAGAATCTGTTGTTGCTGCGGACTCCTTAAATGAACAAGCATATCATTTGAAGGAGTTAGTGAATTATTTCAGCGTTAAATCGTCGAGTCATCATCCTAAGGCTGCAATATAGTTTCCGTTAAATAGGCTGCACTGATAAAAGTGCAGCCTGATTATATTTTATTAAGGTGTGATTTTTTCAGGTTCAACAGGAACCACATTTTCGGATGGGTAGCAGCCTAATATTTTAATTGACCTAGTAATTGTTGAAAGTTCTCTCAAAGCTTGCTGCATATTATCTGAACGTAAGTTTGCATGAACATCTACATAAAACATCTCTTCCCAAGGCTTACCATTAATTGGCCTCGATTCTAATTTGCTCATAATTATCTTATTATTTTTCAAAATAACTAATGCATCAACTAAGGCACCAGCTTGTTGGCCAGTGGTAAGAAGCAGTGTTGTTTTCGCAGGGACTTGTTCAGTGACTTCAATTGGTTGCGGTGCAACAACAATAAAACGTGTCATATTAATTTGCTGATTAGCGAGATTATGTTCTATTACGCTTAAATTGTATAATGCACCACCGGCTTCACTTCCAAGCGCCGCGACACTTGGTGAGTTTTGGTCTGCGACCATTTGCATTGCAGTTGATGTACTATCACAATATTTTATTTCCCAGTGAGGAAATTGCGCTAAGTATTGGCTACATTGCTGGAAAGGCTGAGGGTGGCTATACACGGTTTTGATCTGGCTGAGATCGGTATTCCCAGTTGTTAAGAGACAATGGTTAATTGGGAGTCGAATCTCTCCAACGATTGATAATGATGTATTTTGCAGTAAATCGTAAACATCATTAATTGCACCCGAACTGGTGTTTTCTATTGGCAAAATGCCATACTCCGCTTGCCCACTTTCAACTAATGAAAAAATATCTTGGAATTTATGGCAACTGCATTCAACCAGTTGGTCAAAATGGCGAGCAGAATATTGGCGTGCAGCAATGTGTGAGTAAGAACCTTTCGGCCCTAAGAATGCGAAACGGGCAGTATCACTCGGGGTTAAATTTAAATGCTTTTGTAAAATCGCCTGTTGTGTAAGAACGGAGTCCTCAATAATCATTTGGAATAGTCGGGTGATATAAAAACCATCAAGCCCTAGCGGTTTACCTTTGTTGATTAAAACATCAAGAAGCTGACGCTCACGGTCTTTATCACGAATAGGGCGGCTATCATCAATTTTTGTTTCAGCGACTTCAACAGCATAACCACGGCGCTTTGCTAAAAGATTTAGTAATTCACTATCCAGTTGACTTATTTTTTCTCTTACTTTCAATAAATTAGTGCTGTTTTCCATGCTGCCCACCCTGTTAATATTATGATATAAAAAAAGCCCCCTAGAGGGGGCTTTCTAATTTTGTCTTCTTTTCTTTCTCGAACGACAAAAGCCCCTAATTAGGAGTTGCTAAAAAAGAAGAAAAAGAAAACAAAATTAAGATTCATATGAATACCTTTAGTAGATTCAATTTAAATAAACCCGATACTCACTAAGAAGTCAATAGCTAAGGATCAGAAACATAAAAAAACGCGCCCATAGTGAGCGCGTTTACAAGGTTCAAGATTAGTTGATAGATAATATAAAATTATAACGTAACAGTATTATTCGCTTCTTTTACACTATTATATGCTCTTCTTGATTCTCCTTTATGTTGCACTTTATTAAGTTGTCTTTCGAGTTTGTTAATTAGTTCATTAATTGCAACGTACATATCTTCATGCTTGGCACTTGCGACCAATTTTCCTGTCGCTGTTTTTATGTTGGCATCAACCATAAAACCTTGTGGCTCTTTTGATAAAACAACATGCGTATTTATCAAGGATGCTTGCCACTTATCGAGTTTTGTTAGACGGCTTTCAATGTGCTCACGAATCGCTGGGGTAATGTCCATTTGTTTGCTAGTAATGTTCACTATCATATAGTTACCTCTCATTGTTTCCGTCTTTGTTGAGTTCAGAATACCCGTTCTTGCTAAGAAAAAATTGATGTAGATCACATCTCATTCAGAGGAAGAGTTGCACTCATCCGAAGTGTGATTTCACGTAAAAAAGGGGCGAAAAAGCATTGCCAAAATGAATTGATTAAGGGAAACTGGCTGAGTTGGCTAACGGAACGGTAATTAGCCGGAGTTTTTTTTGGGTTAAAATTAGCACACTAAATGGGCAAGCAACTAAATCGCCGTTAGTATCAGGCTGCTGCAAACATATTATGTTTGGTGGCAAGCCTAATAAGTTTTGAAAATAAATTAGGAAAATCAATTTATTGATTTTCGGCTGATAACACAAAGCGGGAAAAACCATGCTTTTATCCCGCTTTGTCAACAGCCTCACAGCAGCCAAGGCTGCTGTTTTAGATCTCACGATGATATTATTGTGGGTTTGCAGCAATAATACTCGCAACTTTATTCGCTTCTTGGTTTAGCCCCATCTCATTATAAGCAATTTCCATGTATGCTAAGGCATTACGTGTTGCTTCTGTGTCTGGGTAGTCTTTTAGCATTTGTTGAACACGATTAACAACCGCGACATAAGCACCGCGTTTGTTGTAGTATTCAACAACAGAAAGGTCGAATTTTGCTAAACGGTCTTTTAAGTAAACTAATCGCTTACTCGCATCATTGGAATATAAGCTGTTAGGATAGTAGCGAACTAGCTGACTGAAATCTTTGAATGCAACTCGTGCATGCTGTGGATCTCTGTCTGAGCGGTCAATACCAAAGAGGCCTTGCAATAAGCTATCATCCAGGGCCATCGCGGTTAAGCCTCGCATATAGAGGACATAATCAATATTTGGATGAGTTGGGTTCAAACGCATGAAACGGTCAATCGCGGCTATCGCCATTGGCAGCTCTGCTGATTTATAATATGCATAAATCAGGTCTAATTGAACCTGCTGAGCATATGGACCAAATGGATAACGGTTATCAAGAGCTTCAAATTGTTTAATCGCTGCTTTAAAATTGCCGTCCTGTAGTTTTTGCTGACCTGTTGCATATATTTCAGCAGGGGAGCTATCAGGGCTGACTTCAGGAGTGCTGGAACAGCCGACTAAAATCAGGCTCAACGTGGCTGCAGCCACCAGATTTTTCATACGTATCATCACGTGTAGGTTATCCTCTGAGTGTTTCGAGGGAGTCTATCCATAAGGCTCCCGGCAAAATTCGAGTTACAATAGCATATATTTTAAATGAAACGGCACTGCCGTCAAAACACAAACACCAAAAAGTAGATTAATTTATGGCTCAACAAGTACAACTTAGTGCAACTATCGCTGAATCACAGCTTGGTCAACGTTTAGATCAGGCTTTGGCCGAATTGTTCCCTGATTATTCACGTTCTCGCATAAAAGAATGGATTTTAGCTGATAGAGTGCAGGTTAATGGCAAAGTTATCAATAAGCCAAAAGAAAAAGTTTTCGGCAGTGAACAAATTTTAATCGATGCCCTCATTGAAGAAGATAATCGCTGGGAACCACAAGATATCCCACTTAATGTGATTTATGAAGATGAAGATATCCTAATTATTAATAAACCGCGTGATTTAGTTGTCCACCCCGGGGCAGGAAACCCAGATGGCACAATTCTGAATGCGTTATTATATCGTTATCCTGAAATTGCCGATGTGCCAAGGGCGGGTATTGTTCATCGTTTAGATAAAGACACAACAGGCTTAATGGTTGTCGCAAAAACCGTTCCAGCTCAAACACACCTTGTCGAAGCATTGCAGCGTAGAGAAATTACACGTGAATATGAAGCAGTTGCGGTCGGTCGTATGACTGCGGGTGGCATGGTAGAAGAACCTATCTCTCGCCATCCAACTAAACGAACTCATATGGCTGTACACCCAATGGGCAAACCAGCCATAACGCATTATCGTGTGATGGAACACTTTAGAGCTCATACTCGTTTACGTTTACGTCTGGAAACGGGTAGAACACACCAAATTCGAGTTCATATGGCCCATATCAATCATCCATTAATTGGTGACCCTTTATACGGCGGGCGGCCACGTCCATTAAAAGGGGCGACAGAGGAATTTTTAGAGGTCATGCGTAATTTTGATAGGCAAGCACTGCACGCCACCATGTTGCGTTTATATCACCCAATCTCAGGTATTCAAATGGAGTGGCATGCACCGTTACCTGATGATATGGTTAAGCTTATTGAAGCTCTAAAAGCAGATACTGAACTGCACAAAGATGATATGGACTGGTAATGAATACATTGATTTTCCCTGATTGGCCACAACCTAAAAATATAGCTAGCTGTAGTACAACTCGTACAGGTGGTGTGAGCCAACCACCTTTTGATAGCTTGAATTTAGGTGATCATGTTGGGGATGTTCCCAACGCTGTCAGTGAAAATCGTCAACGCCTTGAGAAACTTGCTCAGCTACCACAACAGCCTGTATGGCTTGAGCAAGTGCATGGTACTGATGTGCTGCATCTTGTCGGGAATAAAATTCACAATAGGCAAGCGGATGCGGTGTATAGCAACCAGGTTGGCCAAGTTTGCGCCATTATGACGGCGGATTGCTTGCCTGTGTTATTTACTAATCAGGCCGGAACGGAAGTTGCCGCAGCCCATGCAGGGTGGCGTGGGTTATGTCATGGAGTCCTTGAAAATACAGTTGCTCAATTTATTAGTCCTGCAAATGAAATTATCGCTTGGCTTGGCCCAGCTATTGGTGCTAAGAAATTTGAAGTCGGCAAGGAAGTCAAAGAGGCTTTTGTTAATCAATCGTCTGATTTAGCCTCTGCTTTTATTCCTTATAATGATAAATATCTAGCTGATATTTATTTATTAGCACGCAAAAAACTACAAGCTGCTGGTGTAACGAAAGTTTATGGCGGTGATTTTTGTACCGTAACAGATGAAAACAGATTTTTTTCCTATCGAAGGGAAGGAAAGACTGGCAGGATGGCTTCATTGATATGGATAAACACCTAGTTTTGGTGTTTTGCTCTAAATTAACGGATATTATGAAAATAATTCCTTGCAAAACTTGAATATTTAAAAACTGACCTCATCTAGTATCCAGTAGCAAATTTAATCTCATTTATTGGAGGTGTTATGCGTCTGGACCGTTTAACTAATAAATTCCAGCAAGCTCTCGCTGACGCCCAATCACTAGCCCTTGGGCGCGAAAACCAGTTTATAGAACCTATACATCTATTAAGTGCCTTGTTTAATCAAGAAGGGGGCACCGTTCGTCCATTGCTGACGACGTTAGGCGTGAATGCCGTACAATTTCAGCAAAAAGTCGAAGATGCATTAGGTCGTTTACCTCAAGTGCAGGGTGTTGCGGGAGATGTTCAACCATCAAGTGACTTAATGCGTCATTTGAATTTATGTGATCAGTTGGCACAAAAGCACGGAGATGAATTTATCTCCTCTGAATTATTTCTTGTCGCCGCTTTAGAAGCCAATACAACATTAGCAGACATGCTCAAAGCAGCAGGTGTTAATAAAGATAATTTAAAAAAGGCAATAGAACAGATGCGTGGTGGAGAAAAAGTGAATGACCAAAGCGCTGAAGATCAGCGCCAAGCTTTGAAAAAATATACGGTTGATTTAACCGAGCGTGCAGAGCAAGGAAAATTAGACCCGGTGATTGGTCGAGATGAAGAAATTCGCCGGACCATTCAAGTATTGCAACGCCGTACTAAAAATAACCCAGTGCTGATTGGTGAGCCAGGTGTTGGTAAAACAGCAATTGTTGAAGGGTTAGCACAACGTATTGTAAATGGTGAAATTCCAGAAGGGTTAAAAAACAAACGTGTATTATCCCTAGATATGGGGGCACTGATTGCAGGTGCGAAATATCGTGGTGAGTTTGAGGAGCGTCTGAAAGCCGTTCTAAATGACCTCGCCAAACAGGAAGGTAACGTCATTCTATTTATTGACGAGCTACATACTATGGTTGGTGCAGGTAAAGCCGATGGCGCGATGGATGCGGGTAACATGTTAAAACCTGCGTTGGCTCGTGGTGAATTACACTGTGTTGGTGCAACCACATTGGATGAGTATCGACAATACATTGAGAAAGACCCAGCTTTAGAACGTCGTTTCCAAAAAGTGTATGTCGCAGAGCCATCCGTTGAAGACACAATTGCTATTTTACGTGGCTTAAAAGAACGTTATGAATTGCATCACCATGTGCAAATAACTGACCCGGCGATTGTGGCGGCGGCAACGTTATCACATCGGTATATTACTGACCGTATGTTACCCGATAAAGCGATTGATTTAATTGATGAAGCGGGTGCTAGTTTACGTATGCAAATGGATTCGAAACCTGAATCCTTAGATAGGCTGGAACGCCGTATTATTCAGCTCAAACTTGAACAGCAAGCGCTGAAAAAAGAATCGGATGACGCAAGTAAAAAACGTCTTGAGATGTTAGAAGAAGAGCTAGCAGAGAAAGAGCGTGAATATTCTGCGTTAGAAGAAGAATGGAAAGCTGAAAAAGCATCATTAACGGGTACTCAGCATATTAAAGCTGAACTTGAAAACACACGTATCGAGATGGAAAAAGCACGCCGTATGGGTGATTTGGCAAAAATGTCTGAATTGCAATACGGTAAAATTCCTGAATTGGAAAAGCAGCTTGAAGCGGCAACGAAAGCTGAAGGTAAAAGCATGAAACTGTTACGTAACAAGGTAACAGATGTTGAAATTGCTGAAATCTTAGCGCGTTGGACTGGCATTCCTGTGTCTCGAATGCTAGAAAGCGAAAGAGAGAAACTGTTACGTATGGAACAGCAACTCCATCAGCGTGTTATTGGACAAGATGAAGCTGTAGTTGCAGTATCGAATGCAATTCGTCGTAGTCGTGCAGGGTTATCAGACCCGAACCGACCAATTGGCTCATTTATGTTCTTAGGGCCAACAGGGGTAGGTAAAACTGAGTTATGTAAAGCGTTAGCAAACTTTATGTTTGATAGCGATGATGCAATGGTTCGTATCGATATGTCTGAATTTATGGAAAAACATGCGGTATCACGTTTAGTGGGGGCACCTCCAGGATATGTCGGTTATGAAGAAGGTGGGTATTTAACTGAAGCAGTTCGACGTCGTCCTTATTCAGTCATTTTATTGGATGAAGTTGAGAAAGCACACCCTGATGTTTTCAACATTTTATTACAAGTGCTTGATGATGGACGTTTAACGGATGGGCAAGGTAGAACGGTAGACTTCCGTAATACAGTAATCATCATGACATCCAACTTGGGTTCTGACTTAATCCAAGAAAGGTTTGGCATGATTGGTTACTCAGAAATGAAAGATATGGTAATGGAAGTGGTGTCCCATAGTTTCAGGCCTGAATTTATTAACCGTATAGATGAAGTCGTTGTATTCCATCCATTAGGTAAAGAGCAAATTACGAATATTGCCAATATTCAATTGGCTCGTTTATATAAACGCCTTGAAGAGCACGGTTATGAAGTCAGTGCAACACCAGCGGCACTTGAGAAAATTGGGGAGGCTGGTTTTGACCCAATCTTCGGAGCAAGGCCGTTGAAACGTGCAATTCAGCAGGAAATTGAAAACCCTCTGGCACAAGAAATCTTGTCAGGTAAGTTATTGCCAGGTAAACCTGTCATTTTAGATGTAGAAAATGACGAAATCGTTGCTAAACAGTAATTGATGTTATTGTGAAATCAAAAGGTGGCTAATAATAGCCACCTTTTTTATATCAAATTACGTATAAAACCACTTTTTTTGTTTGAGAATCGGGCGTAAAGTATAAAATATCACCACTTGAAAATTATTTTCAAAAAAACAC
>NZ_JAMPPR010000041.1:0-2882 GCF_028481645.1 Providencia sp. PROV141
TAAGAAGACACCTTCGGGTTGTGAGGTTAAGCGACTAAGCGTACACGGTGGATGCCTAGGCAATCAGAGGCGATGAAGGACGTGCTAATCTGCGATAAGCGTCGGTAAGGTGATATGAACCGTTATAACCGACGATTTCCGAATGGGGAAACCCAGTGCAATTCGTTGCACTATCGTTTGATGAATACATAGTCAAACGAAGCGAACCGGGGGAACTGAAACATCTCAGTACCCCGAGGAAAAGAAATCAACCGAGATTCCCCTAGTAGCGGCGAGCGAACGGGGAGCAGCCCAGAGTCTTAATCAGCATTAGCATCAGGAGAACGGTCTGGAAAGGCCGGCAGTAAAGGGTGATAGCCCCGTATCCGAAGGTGTTGGTGTTGTGAACTCGACGAGTAGGGCGGGACACGTGTTATCCTGTCTGAATATGGGGGGACCATCCTCCAAGGCTAAATACTCCTGATTGACCGATAGTGAACCAGTACCGTGAGGGAAAGGCGAAAAGAACCCCGGCGAGGGGAGTGAAATAGAACCTGAAACCGTGTACGTACAAGCAGTGGGAGCCTTGATTTATCAGGGTGACTGCGTACCTTTTGTATAATGGGTCAGCGACTTATATTCTGTAGCAAGGTTAACCGTATAGGGGAGCCGTAGGGAAACCGAGTCTTAACTGGGCGAATGAGTTGCAGGGTATAGACCCGAAACCCGGTGATCTAGCCATGGGCAGGTTGAAGGTTGGGTAACACTAACTGGAGGACCGAACCGACTAATGTTGAAAAATTAGCGGATGACTTGTGGCTGGGGGTGAAAGGCCAATCAAACCGGGAGATAGCTGGTTCTCCCCGAAAGCTATTTAGGTAGCGCCTCGTGAACTCATCTTCGGGGGTAGAGCACTGTTTCGACTAGGGGGTCATCCCGACTTACCAACTCGATGCAAACTACGAATACCGAAGAATGTTATCACGGGAGACACACGGCGGGTGCTAACGTTCGTCGTGAAGAGGGAAACAACCCAGACCGCCAGCTAAGGTCCCAAAGTCATAGTTAAGTGGGAAACGAAGTGGGAAGGCTCAGACAGCCAGGATGTTGGCTTAGAAGCAGCCATCATTTAAAGAAAGCGTAATAGCTCACTGGTCGAGTCGGCCTGCGCGGAAGATGTAACGGGGCTAAACTATGCACCGAAGCTGCGGCAGCGATATGTAAATATTGTTGGGTAGGGGAGCGTTCTGTAAGCCTGTGAAGGTGTACTGTGAGGTATGCTGGAGGTATCAGAAGTGCGAATGCTGACATAAGTAACGATAATGCGGGTGAAAAACCCGCACGCCGGAAGACCAAGGGTTCCTGTCCAACGTTAATCGGGGCAGGGTGAGTCGACCCCTAAGGCGAGGCAGAAATGCGTAGTCGATGGGAAACGGGTTAATATTCCCGTACTGGTGATAATTGCGA
The DNA here is from genome assembly GCF_028481645.1 of Providencia sp. PROV141. Taxonomy (NCBI): domain Bacteria; kingdom Pseudomonadati; phylum Pseudomonadota; class Gammaproteobacteria; order Enterobacterales; family Morganellaceae; genus Providencia; species Providencia sp. PROV141. The sequence goes on from NZ_JAMPPR010000041.1 coordinate 1,447, forward strand.
TGGGGGGACGGAGAAGGCTAGGCTATCCGGGCGACGGTTGTCCCGGTTTAAGGATGTAGGCAGGTGAATTAGGCAAATCCGGTTCACTACATGCTGAGGTCCGACGACGAGTCACTACGGTGATGAAGTAGCTCATGCCCCGCTTCCAGGAAAAGCCTCTAAGCTCTAGATTATCATTAATCGTACCCCAAACCGACACAGGTGGTCAGGTAGAGAATACTCAGGCGCTTGAGAGAACTCGGGTGAAGGAACTAGGCAAAATGGTGCCGTAACTTCGGGAGAAGGCACGCTGGCGCTAGGTGAAGTCCCTCGCGGATGGAGCTGAAGCCAGTCGCAGATACCAGCTGGCTGCAACTGTTTATTAAAAACACAGCACTGTGCAAACACGAAAGTGGACGTATACGGTGTGACGCCTGCCCGGTGCTGGAAGGTTAATTGATGGGGTTATCCGTAAGGAGAAGCTCTTGATCGAAGCCCCAGTAAACGGCGGCCGTAACTATAACGGTCCTAAGGTAGCGAAATTCCTTGTCGGGTAAGTTCCGACCTGCACGAATGGCGTAATGATGGCCAGGCTGTCTCCACCCGAGACTCAGTGAAATTGAACTCGCTGTGAAGATGCAGTGTACCCGCGGCAAGACGGAAAGACCCCGTGAACCTTTACTATAGCTTGACACTGAACATTGAGCCTTGATGTGTAGGATAGGTGGGAGGCTTTGAAGTGTGGACGCCAGTCTGCATGGAGCCAACCTTGAAATACCACCCTTTAATGTTTGATGTTCTAACGTAGCCCCGTTATCCGGGGTGCGGACAGTGTCTGGTGGGTAGTTTGACTGGGGCGGTCTCCTCCCAAAGAGTAACGGAGGAGCACGAAGGTTGGCTAAGCATGGTCGGACATCATGCGGTTAGTGCAAAGGCATAAGCCAGCTTGACTGCGAGAGTGACGGCTCGAGCAGGTACGAAAGTAGGTCTTAGTGATCCGGTGGTTCTGAATGGAAGGGCCATCGCTCAACGGATAAAAGGTACTCCGGGGATAACAGGCTGATACCGCCCAAGAGTTCATATCGACGGCGGTGTTTGGCACCTCGATGTCGGCTCATCACATCCTGGGGCTGAAGTAGGTCCCAAGGGTACGGCTGTTCGCCGTTTAAAGTGGTACGCGAGCTGGGTTTAGAACGTCGTGAGACAGTTCGGTCCCTATCTGCCGTGGGCGTTGGAAGATTGAAAGGGGCTGCTCCTAGTACGAGAGGACCGGAGTGGACGCACCACTGGTGTTCGGGTTGTCATGCCAATGGCATTGCCCGGTAGCTAAGTGCGGAAGAGATAACCGCTGAAAGCATCTAAGCGGGAAACTTGCCTTGAGATGAGTCTTCCCTGACCCTTTAAGGGTCCTAAAGGAACGTTTAAGACTAAGACGTTGATAGGTTGGGTGTGTAAGC
>NZ_JAMPPR010000042.1:0-4548 GCF_028481645.1 Providencia sp. PROV141
TAGTGAAACACCGTAGCGCCGATGGTAGTGTGGGGTCTCCCCATGTGAGAGTAGGGAACTGCCAGACATTAAATTTTAAGGTTGTGTCAGTACTGACTGACCGCACCATATTGCTGATATGGCTCAGTTGGTAGAGCACACCCTTGGTAAGGGTGAGGTCCCCAGTTCGAATCTGGGTATCAGCACCATACAATCGGCATTTAAAAAGAATTTACCTAGTGGCAATAGCGCGGTGGTCCCACCTGACCCCATGCCGAACTCAGTAGTGAAACGCCGTAGCGCCGATGGTAGTGTGGGGTCTCCCCATGTGAGAGTAGGGAACTGCTAGGTTTTAAATATAAAGAAGCCACCCATTGGGTGGCTTTTTGCATTCTGTTAATAGCGTAATTTTCACTAATTATCTTATTTTCCTAATCTTGCTATTCACTCTTAATCCAGCCTGATAGACTTATCCTATCCTAGTTTTATTTGTACTGAAGGCTGTAATGAACCTAACGTCTGAACTTAAATCATTTAATAGCTTTGGCATTCAAGCAAAAGCATTATCAATTGTTTGTGTGGATAACCAAGAATCTTTACTCCAACAATGGCTCGAGGCTAAAAATCAGCAACTCCCAGTATTATTATTAGGGGGGGGAAGTAATGTTCTATTTGTTGCAGACTTTGAAGGTGTTGTAATTATTAATCAGCTTAAGGGCATAGAAATAACAGAAGATAACAGTTATTGGTATGTTCATACTCAAGCAGGTGAAAATTGGCATCAATTACTTGAAACATTATTGAGTAAAGGTATTTGTGGTGCAGAAAATTTAGCATTGATCCCGGGTTGTGTGGGTTCTGCACCTATTCAAAATATTGGTGCTTATGGCATAGAGCTGAAAGATATATGCGAGTATGTTGACGTACTTTCCCTTGAAACAGGCAAAGTAATACGACTAACAGCTGCGGAATGCCAATTTGGCTATCGTGATAGTATTTTTAAGCATGAGTATCAATATGGCTATGTCATCATCAGTGTTGGACTAAAATTAGCTAAAGAATGGGTTCCTAAGCTTATGTATGGAGATCTTGCTCAACTTGACCCCAATACAGTAACACCAGAGCAAGTATTTAATTCTGTATGCCAAACACGTAGAAGCAAATTACCTGACCCAACAGTAACGGGCAATGCGGGGAGTTTCTTTAAGAACCCTGTTATTTCAGCAGAAAAGGCACAGGCCATAAAAATAGCTTATCCTAATTGTCCTCAATATGAACAAGCTGATGGCAGTATTAAATTAGCCGCAGGTTGGTTAATTGACCAGTGCGGTTTAAAAGGTCATCAAATAGGTGGCGCTGCTGTTCACACCCAACAGGCGTTGGTGTTAATTAATAAACAGCACGCAACAGGGCAAGATATTGCTAACTTGGCGAAATATGTGAGCCAAACGGTAGCAAAGCGCTTTGATATTAATTTAGAGCCAGAAGTAAGGTTTATCGGCCGAATGGGAGAAGTTAATGCAATGGATTATATTCGATGAAAGAAACTAATATTCCTTTACAGCTAATTGATATCTTAGCTGATGCTCAGGTCCATTCGGGGGAGCAACTCGGTGAACAATTAGGAATGACAAGATCTGCAATTAATAAACATATCAAAACATTGCGCTTTTGGGGATTAAACATAGAAACAATAGCTGGAAAAGGCTATAAGCTTCCATATCAAATCAACTTATTAAGTGAAGAAGCCATTAAAAACCAAATTGATGGTGTGGATATTATTGTTGAGCCAGTTATCGATTCAACAAACCAATATATGTTAGAGCGTATTGCTGAGCTTAAATCAGGAGACACTTGCTTAGCCGAATATCAAAGTGCTGGGCGTGGTAGAAGAGGGCGCCAGTGGATATCTCCATTTGGTTGTAATCTTTATCTTTCAATGTATTGGAAATTAGAGCAAGGGCCTGCAGCGGCAGTGGGACTAAGTCTTGTTGTGGGTATCGTAATTGCTGAAGTATTAAATAGAATCAGCCAAGAAAAAGTGAAAGTAAAGTGGCCCAATGACCTGTATATGAATGATAAAAAACTTGCAGGAATTCTTGTTGAATTAACTGGTAAAACAGGAGATGCTGCCCATATTATTATTGGTGTTGGTATTAACATCGGCATGAATAATAACAACATTGAAAGTTCAAAATCAATAACGCAAGAATGGTCATCACTAAGAGATGAAGTTGAAAATATAGAGCGTAATGAATTATCTGCTAATATTATTAAGTCATTAAGAGAATCCTTAGTTATATTTGAAAACGAAGGACTAAAACCATTTTTAGAGCGATGGTTTAAATTAGATAATTTTCTGAACAGATCTGTTAAGCTACTGATAGGTAATGATATAATTACAGGGATTGAGCGTGGCGTTAATGATCAAGGCGCATTATTACTACAAAAGGATAATGGAGAAATAATTCCCTATATTGGTGGGGAAATATCATTAAGGCCAAACGAGTGATATATTATTGGCCGGAGATAAGCCGGCCAATATAAATAATTACTTTCTTAATCTAACACTCTGAATAGTATGGTTCTCACCTTTGGTCATAATTAAACTGGCTCTTTCCTTTGTTGGTAATATATTTTCTTCAAGATTTAATCCATTAATTTCATCCCAAATAGACCCTGCAATATTAATAGCTTCATCTTCACTTAATTTAGAGTAGCTATGGAAATAAGAATCAGGATCTGAGAATGCACCTTGCCTAAATTTAAGAAACCGACCGATATACCATTGTTTTAATAATTCAGGTGCAGCATCAACATAAATGGAAAAATCAACAAAGTCAGATACAAAGACATGATGAGGATCTTGTGGATAATCCATATCACTTTGTAAGACATTTAGTCCTTCAAGTATTAAAATATCAGGTTGATCAATGATTTGTTCTTGGTCAGGAACGATATCATACGTTAAATGTGAATAAACAGGAGCCTTAACGTTACGTGCTCCTGATTTTATTTGCGACACGAAGTTAACGAGTTTTCGCATATCATAAGACTGCGGAAACCCTTTTTTCTTCATGATATTCCTATCTTTTAATACTTGATTAGGATGTAAGAAACCATCAGTTGTAATCAAGTCAACTTTACGGTGTTCTGGCCAACGAGTGAGTAGTGCTTGTAGTAAACGTGCAGTTGTACTCTTACCAACGGCTACACTACCTGCTATACCAATAATATAAGGCACTTTTGCGCCATTAGTCCCAAGGAACTGCTCTAGGACAGCCTGACGACGTAAGTTTGAGCTGATATAAAAATTCAATAAACGCGATAAAGGTAGATAAATCTCTATAACATCTTCCATAGAGAGTTCTTCGTTAATCCCTTTTAACTCTAGAAGTTCACTCGATGTTAATGTAAGTGGAACTGAATCACGTAAAGTTGCCCAGTGTTCTCTATCAAACTCTAAGTATGGCGTAGTAATAAAATTTTCTTTCTTTTTCATAAACCAACATCTGCCTATTTTATGCAGGTTGGACAGGTTGCCTAAACACCCGTATCCATAAAATTTGCTAGCATCATAGCGAGTGAAAGTGGGGAGGCGTAGGTTTTTTTCTATTTTTTATGAGTTTTTTTTGATGTAGGCAGAAAAAATGATACTGAGTGATGAAAAAAACACCTAAAAATGAGAGGCTAAAATTGTGATATCGAATAAAAAATAATAATTTTAAAAATTTTAAGCCTCTTTCTCCCTTTACTGACCAAATGATAATGGACTATAGTTAACAGCTGCTGTTGATGTTTTAAGCTTAAAATAGTTAAAAAATCAACAAAAAGCCAAAAAGCGAACAAAATGTGAGCGAACAAACAAAAAAATTAATTTTTTTGTTGCAACCTGCGCCGACTCTACCTAGAATGCGCAGCACTTGATGCCGGCATAGCTCAGTTGGTAGAGCAACTGACTTGTAATCAGTAGGTCCCGAGTTCGACTCTTGGTGCCGGCACCATTAACAATTTGGATAGGTGGGATACCCAAGCGGCCAAAGGGAGCAGACTGTAAATCTGCCGTCACAGACTTCGAAGGTTCGAATCCTTCTCCCACCACCATCTCCAAGAAATTTTCTTAAGAGAAAATTTTGAGGAACAGTTTAACAGCTGATAACTCAGGTAGCCGAGTTCATTGCGGGCATCGTATAATGGCTATTACCTCAGCCTTCCAAGCTGATGATGCGGGTTCGATTCCCGCTGCCCGCTCCAAGATGTGCTGATATGGCTCAGTTGGTAGAGCACACCCTTGGTAAGGGTGAGGTCGGCAGTTCGAATCTGCCTATCAGCACCACTTCCCTTATGTTCTCACTAATCTCCCTGATTTGTCTCCTGAAAAAAACAAGCGAAATAAATTCTTGCTTGGTTGATGTGGTTTAACCACCGATTCCGTGTCTTAGAGGGACAATCTAATGTCTAAAGAAAAATTTGAACGTTCAAAACCGCACGTTAACGTTGGTACTATCGGCCACGTTGACCACGGTAAAACTACTCTGACAGCAGCTATCACTACTGTTCTGGCTAAAA
>NZ_JAMPPR010000043.1:0-5623 GCF_028481645.1 Providencia sp. PROV141
TATCGTTAACTTTTATGCTTACTTAAAACACTACTACCGTCCTCGTTTTACTCGGTTGGTAAAATCGTCGAACATCACAAAACAAATTTGTGCTTTTCAACGATTTCAGGTCAGCTTTTCAGTCAACTGTGCCGATGTTAAAAATATGCCTAACTGCTACAGAAACCGCTCTAAACTTTCAGCATGGATTTGTAGGGTTTGATGATTAAATTAGTGAAGTGTGTTGATAGTATCTATTTGTTTGCTGTCATCGAAATTTAGGGGTGGGGGGGTACAATCCCAATTTTAGAATGACATAGCTTGCTGCATTAATTTCAATGTTATATATTGAATACTATAAGTAACATTAAAGGGTTTATTAGGAACGATGAAAGCTATAGATTTATTTTGTGGTTGTGGAGGTTTATCTGCTGGTTTACGCGATGCTGGATTTAAAATATTGGCAGGTATAGATATTGAAAAAGATTATATAAAAACGTTCACAAAGAATTTTCCAAATTCTGAATCTATTTGTTCAGATTTATCAAAAATAGATTCATATGAATTGATGAATCGTTTTAATTTAAAACGGGGGGAGCTAGATTTATTAGCAGGGGGGCCACCTTGCCAAGGTTTTTCAAAAAACGTACCAAGATCACAAAGATTAGTTGATAGCGATAATAATAAGTTAGTAGATGTTTTTCTTTCTCATTGTGAACGAATTTTACCCAAGTTTATTTTGATGGAAAATGTAGCTGAGATGAGGAATGGATTTGATCAATACTATACAGACCAGATAGTAAGTAGGCTGAGTAATGTTGGATATGATGTTATTCATGGTGTGCATAACTCTGCTGATTATGGGGTTCCACAGAGAAGAAAGCGAGCATTTTTCATTGCTAGAAGAGATGGAATTAAGCCTATCTACCCTAAAGAAACACACTCTTCGATTAATGAAAAAGATGGAATGAAAAAATACATTAGTGTTTGGGATGCAATTAGTGATTTAAGACCTTTAAATAGTGGAGAAGGTGTTGAACCAGATTCATATGTAAGTAAACCATTAAATGAATATCAACAGTATATTAGAAATGGCAATAAAGTTGTTTTTAATCATATAGCTAAAAAATTAAGTAAGATTCAGCAAGAAAGAATGTCTTCATTAAAGGCTGGTGAAGGTATCAAAGATTTACCTGACCATTTAAGACCTAAAAGTGGTTATAGTGGAGCATATGGGAGACTTACTAAAGAGATGATTATGCCGACTATTACACGATGGGTTTTCCACCCAGGTTCTGGCAGGTTTGGTCATCCTGTTGATGACAGAGTTATAACAATAAGAGAAGCTGCTAGATTACATAGCTTTAAAGATGATTTTATTTTTATTGGTACGTATACACAACAAGCAGGACAGTTAGGTAATTCTGTCCCACCTTTATTAGCTAAAATAATGGGAGAATCTTTTTTAAGTTAGCTTAGATAAGTTCTCAAGTAAATTCATTAGCTCGGATCTATTAAGTTTAGATGATGGGAAGTCGAATGTTTTTAGACTCCCATCTGTCGGCCACCATTCTTTTTCACCACTAAAATGTAATTGGTTTTCCCCTAAACCATGCCACGCAAACCATTTTTTATTATTTTTTTTATTGATCCCATGAAGTGCTGGAAGTTGTTCCTTTTTGATTGTTACTTTTGGTGTAGACCAATGCCAAATAAAGTCATCTTCATTAAAGATGATAGGGTTTTCCTTTGTGCATAATAAGCGTTCAAAGTAAGATATTCTATTATTTTTATGAACAATTAATCTAGAATAACCAATAGCATCTAAATTATATAGACGTAGGCTTTCTTCTGCATGATCGTTACAGAATCTAATAATTTCATTTCCTAAAATTGAAAGTGCTTTATCAGAATTAAATGATTCATTAATCAAACTTTGAGAATTTGCTATTTTTGCTCTTTTCCATGTTACTGGTGTAGTATCTTTTGTTGATTTTACTTGCCATCCTATCTTTTCGTTTTTATTTACTACATCAACAAAGTCATATGTATTTAAAACAACTCCTTGCCTAACTGTTGCTAAAACATTCTCCATTAAAGATCCGGGAATTGTATCTTCAGTAAATGGTAATTTTAAGTACCCAACCAATATAGTTTCTAATTTATTTAACTCTTCTTGATTTGAATATATTTTATTCAAAATCCAGTTCCTTCAACAGTTCATCGATAGTTACGTTAAGCCCTTTAGATATCAAGCTTAAAGTCGTTAAAGTTGGATTTCGTTGACCCCTTTCTAAGGAGCTAATATAAGTACGGTGAAGCCCTGACAATTCAGCCAGTTCTTCTTGAGATAATTTTTTTATTTTCCTTAGTTTTTTTATTCTAAGGCCAAACGAATCCAATATTTTCATATGACAAATATTGACTTTTTGATGACTATATATCTACAGACTATAAGTAACATTATGTGCATTGTAATAGCTTTTTTCTAAAGCTTGTTTTTGATGTAGATAACTCTTTGTTCCGATATATTAGATGTATAACTAGTCTTTTTCAGAGGAAGGTAGTCTGATAATTACATTATCAGGCTTGATATTGTAACTCGATGTTTTATAGTTAGGATTTTGAATCAAACAACCTTATTTAACATAAGGGTGCTTAAGCGCACACCGATTTCCGGTTTCATCCTGAAAATACCCCGAACAGTTCAAAACCGTCTCTTTTCCTGCCGAAAATGCCCCGTTTTATTGTTGCTCATTTGTTATCAAAATGGTGGTTTGGGTTTCAGGGTGAAAATGACGCCAACCGGCTATTTTTTCCAGAATTGCCACGATTTTTTGGCTGGTACTGGTGTAACGGGTTCAGGTGTTGTCGGCAGCTTGGATTCGATTAACAGCATTGCTTGTTTCAGGCTGTCTATATGCTCGTCCTGACGTTGTAATTCGTTATTTTTGCTTTCAAGCAGTTGTTCTAAAAGTGCAATTTTTTGTTGTAACAGTGCAACGGATTGATCTGTTTTAGGTGTTGCATCGTGCTGCATTGCATCGCTTTGCGATAGTGTTGCATGTGTCGCATTTAGTGAACCAAATACACGAATAAGCTCTGATGTATCTACTTTTTTTGTATTTGTTGCATCAGAAATTTGCGACAGTTTTCCTTGCTTAATATAGCGATGTATTGTTGCTCTGTTTTTTCCAGTTAGTCTGGCTGCCTCTGTAACTGATACCAGTGCCATAGATACCTCATATCCGCCCGTATTTCGCCAGAATTTTCTCTAGCGTAGTTCGTTGTTTTTGAGTCAGCCATGTAAATGAGCCGTTAAGATCGTACTTGCTTTGCATATCGCTCAGGAATTTTGCTTCAAAACTAGTCAGTTGAATTTTTGCAGTTAAAGCATCATGCAATGTTGTTTTTAGCCCCTCATGAAGACGATTTTCAGGTGTTAAACGGATTGTCTTATCTTCTTTTTTTGATGCTGGATCTTTTGCTAGTTCAGTCACAAGGTCAATTTGCTTATCCAGTTCAACTTGAAAGATCAGTGTGTCAGCAGGACGACCGCGTTTTTCAATAGTCAACTTCATATTGCTGTAAGTGTTTAAGTCATTTGTAACTGGTTTTAGGATCCAGCGATTCAATTCTGCATATAAAGGGTAGTTTTTTTCAAGCATGAGCATAAACTTAAATTCCTTGATACTTATCTCAATGTTTCCCCTATGCGTTTTTCTTTGTGAAAGCTCCTTTAGTAACCATTCATATATTCGCATTGAGTATTTATTTTCAAAGGCTTTAACATGCTCAAGATTGTATTTAATGAATTTTTTTAAATGAAATAAAAGTGGTTGAATATATGAGCTAAATACTAATGTTACAGTTTGTTCTTCTCTATTGAACTCAGCGTATTCCGTCCAATTGAAAATTCGTTTAGAAACTGCTCCTGTAGGATAAATTAATTCAACAGAGCGTTTAAATAAATCACTAGTTGCACTGTTCAATCTTCCCCAAGCATTTTCATAACTTAAGCCCATAGTGCGCGCATATTCAGAACATGAGAATTTAACTGTTAATTCATCCCTTGTTGGGTTTTCAATTGTAGGGTTCAACTTTGCAACGCAAAACAGAATTAGCTTGGTTTCATGTTCAGTTAGATCATAACGGCTTACTGCTAATTCATTTGCTTTAAACACAACTAATTCAGACATGCCAATCACCATTATGTAGTAATTTAAATCGCTACATAAATCATAATAATGTAGCAATTAAAATCAACTACATTTTTTATGTTTGATTGTGAATAACCTAATTTTTCCTACATCTTTCCCACTGCTAGCCTAATTTTTCCTACATCTAGCCTAATTTTTCCTACATTTAATGTTTTTTTTTTTATTAAAAAACAATAATTTAAAATTACTAGAATAAAGAAAGAATAAAAGATAAAAAAGAATAGATCCCAGCCCTGTGGATAAATCAGAAAACTGCCGTCGATTTGCAGTAGTTAAAAGGATGTCGCAAACAAGATTTGCTCCTTTTCAAAACAAACCTAAAACACCTAAGTAGCTCCCTCGCTTTGCTCGGGCAACTCGCTGACCCTATCTTTTGTCTCCGACCATCTTGCCATTGCGCCGTTGCTCTTCCCGTGTCATTGAGCTCGCTTCGCTCACGGCTCATCCAGTTAGTGATGGTCTGAACGCTCTGTAATCGATTTTAAGCCACCGTAATCACAAAGTTGCATTATCTCCTAACTACGATATTTAAATTAAACAGAGAGTATTACAGAAGCTTTTACGTGAGGACAGAAATGAATTAATCGAAAACAATTACGCATATTGTCGCGCATATAATAAAAATATCTTTTGTGACCATCAAAAAACTACTTATCAGTCACTAAAAATATTTTGCACTCGCCAATTTTGGTTTCTTGCAAACACACACCATACGCAAAATGGAATTTTGATGGTATTTATTTGATAAATATGAAGTTTGTTTTTAATTGTTATGGCTATGTAAACATGGAACTGATGCATTTCTGCATCATTCTGATGACGAATTGATGCAGAATATAAAATGTTGAAACTTTATATACCCTATGGGTAAGTATGAAATAAATGGTTGCACATCATATGTAATATAGAGAGTTAAACTGTAAATACTGTTATCACGCATCAAGATGATGCACTACTGATGCATCAATGCATCAGTTTTTTTGTGTAAACTAATGTCAATTGATGTTCAAAATTAATAACTGTGCTTATTTTAAGTTTAAATTTTGGCTGAATATGACCAAATATTAAAGTACAAAAAATAGAATTTGATGGGTTAAATATCTTCAAAAAAATCATTCTAAATAGAGGAGCGTTTGTAATAATTTTTTTGAATATTTAACCAAAATGATGGACTGCTACCGAGAGTCATTGATAGACGTTTCGCAATTTGTAATGTAATGATTAGATTACCATTAACGAGTTGTTCAGTTTCGAATACATTCATTCCTAACTTTTCAGCTAAAATATCAATACTTAGATTAAGTTCATTCAAAGTTTCAGTGATTAATTCGCCTATGTGAGGTCGTTTGTACATTCTCATCTATTGTAACCTTCTATCTATTTTTAAAGTGATGCCTCTATTTATCACGAAAATGGACTGTATG
>NZ_JAMPPR010000044.1:0-2683 GCF_028481645.1 Providencia sp. PROV141
ACATTTTTGAGCGACCAAATACAGGGGCGAAAAAAGGGGGTGGTCAGACGAACGCAGTGAGTTTGACGGGCTTGGGTGAATGGTTTTTTTCGCAGGCGTCCAGCCGAAGAAAATAGCCAGAGGGCGGAGCCTTATGTCATTCATTTTCGTCCAGAAAATGAGTGGCATTGATACTGAAAGTATCATGGGGTGCAAGTTAGTAAAACTATGATTCTACCCATTATTTCACCCGTTATTCTGCCCGTTATACCTAAATTGGGTGCAATAACGGGTAAAGTAATAGGTAGAATAACAGGTGGATTAATGGGTAAGAAATAACACAACGTCATCTTGTGTCTATCTATTATTCTGTATCTTATTCTATGTATTATTCTACCTATTACAGACGAAATAGATAAAATAAGAGATAGAATAATAGATAGGATAATACATAAAATAATAGGTAAACCTAACGTCAGCGCACCTTTTCTTCGAGCTGTTTTAGCATCGAAATATCACCTAATAACCGTTGATTTTTACCTGTGAAAAAGATGATCGGACTGACATTTGCATTATCAATACTTCGGCTTAACTGAATTCCCATCGCCTGATAATCATCATCGTTTGTGCAATGGTATAACGCTAAAACAAGCTGACATTGTTCTGGAGTTCCGCATTCTATTGCCCAGCGGATCAACTCCGAAAAGGTCAATCCGTTCGGTTTCCAGTGTTTTTTATGCCGTGACGCTAACGCCTTAAATTTTTCACGCCCTTGATTATATTTTTCTGCCCCGATCACCGGATCTTCACAACGAACCCCTTGAACCGGTCGCTTATCAAATGACAATTCCCATAAATTTAATTCTTCGATGTATTCGTAATCTTCTGGCGATGCCAAACGAAATAATTGAGACATAGAGACACCCTCCGATCATGTGTGAACGGAGACAGTATAAGGCTTTCGAGAAATTCCGCTTCCTCGACGTGAAACAAGTTCACGCCTTGCGGCGAGCGTTGCGAATTGAATTTATGAGGTTTACCAAGCTCCAGATGTAACAAAGCCCCGTGACAGCATCACAGGGCTCTGGTACTCTAAATCTTGTGCATTCGTTGCTCAGATTAGACGTCGCAATCCAATCTTAGCAACGTGAGAGGCGCTTGTCACGTTCTCATTAAATACCAGCCAACGACATTAACCCAAATGCACCACTTGATTGACTCGGACTTAGCCCGGTCTCCGAAAGGATAAACAGGCAAATTGTGGTAGTAAAACGTACCGGAAAACGAAATTCCGGCTCTACCTCCGAATCACGCTGCGGTATCGAAAGATTACAGTGCGTACCTGATAAGAGCACCAATCAACGGACTAGGGATTTCTTGGATTGCGAAGTGTCGAAAGAAGCCCAACCTAACCAAACTTAGCCAGATTAACGAGCTAAGAGACCATGACCCAATAACTGATCATGGAGAAAAGCAAAGACAAGATGAAGATGTCGCTTCGCTCCGTTTTGATTAGTACCACATTGGGGCATTAGGCGTTTTTTACCTAGATTTTATCGGTGAACAATAACACCTAAACTCTCAACAAGCTGAAGCGCCTGCTCTCCATCCAACTTCACTCCATCTAAATTAATTCGCCTTGCATCAAGCTCGCCAAGCGCCCCACCCGTTAAATCACAACCAGTAAAATCAGCCAAAGACCAATCAAACGATGAAAACTCCCCACAAGAAAGATCGGAGCCACGAAACACGGCGCCAGTTATCACAGTGCCATTCCAGCGATTTTCCCACAGTTCGCACTTTTCTAATATGACTCTAGAAAAATTAGCGTAACTAAGATTTGTCTTGGTTATATAAGCACTACAAAACCATGACCTTGTAGTTATCATATTCATAAAATTAGCCCCTCGAAAATCAGCTCCTTGAGCTAAACACTCACTAATTTCAAGACCTAAGGCGCTAATGTTTTTAAAATTACTCATTGATAAATCGCAGCTTTTAAAGCTAGCGTTTTTTAGTTTGGCTCTATTAAAATCACACCCTTCCAAGCTATTCCTGTCGTAAAAACTACAATCAACAAATTCAGTATCAGTTAAATCAACCCCTGAAAAATCACAATTTGAAAAGGCAATATTTTTAACTCTATTCCCCGTAAATTGATCTCGTGAAAACTTTTCATTGATAAAGTGCTTTTCCATACATGCTACACCTGGTTATTTATACAGTGCAATCATTGTACATTAATTTGAACAACCTTAAACTCTAGCTAAAATTGATTCATACAATCCCTTTTATGTTAAACGGGCGAGTTAGTTAGCAAAAACCTCCCGTTCATCCCCATTAAAGCCCCTCGAAACGATTTTAAGACACGATCACCCTATAAAACACCCAAATCTACGCTGAAAGTTTAGAACGGTTTTGCGGGCTTCTGAGTGCGTTTTTAACATCGTGCAAACTGACAAGTAAAACGATGCGAAATCGCTGAAAGTCACAAACTTGTTTTGTGGCAAGAAGCGATTTGACCAACCGAGTAAAACGAGGGCGGTAGGCTTTTTGTTTTTATCCTGATGAGCGTCCAGCGAAGAAAGGGAAAAACAGGGGGAGCCGAAACGAAATGACACGCCCCAGCGATGGCAAGTGAACCCCAGTGAACGTGTTTCGTTTTGGGGGCAAAGCCCCCCGTCAAGCGAAGCGTCTGACCACC
>NZ_JAMPPR010000045.1:0-2573 GCF_028481645.1 Providencia sp. PROV141
CAATAATAAATAACAAAAGGTGATGCAGTGAAAGGGATGAAATTAAACATAATTGCATTAGAGGTTTTTCTTTGCTGCTATGCAATGACGCCCTCTTTTTCGCCTGCCGAATCTTATTTCGACCCCGGTTTATTAATGCACGGGAGCGGGATTGATGTTTCTCAGCTCGATTTAAACGACTTCGCCAACAGTAACACCTTAACCCCAGGCGAATATGATGTCATGGTGAATGTGAATTTGATCCCTTCTGGTGAATTCAACATTGCATTTGATAAACAATCGGATGGTCAAATTACCCCTGTTTTTACCGTGGGTGAGCTGAAAAAATTGGGGGTGAATACCTCTGCATTACCAAAATTAAGAGATCTTAGTGAGGATGCTAAGGTCGAAAAACTGTCTGACTATATTGCTGATGCCACTATTACGTTTGATCCGCAAACCTTAACCGTGAATTTATCGGTGCCACAAATTGCGATGGTGCCTAATTTCGCGGGTTATGTCCCCCCTGAATTGCGTGATGATGGTGTGACCGCATTAGTGATGGACTACGTCTTAAACTACAGTAATAACCGCCAGTTAGCTCAACATCACCAAAAATCCAGCACCAGTGATTCTCTGTTCGCCAACTTAAATGCGGGGATCAACATGGGCGCGTGGCGCCTAAGAACCAGCTACCTGTATAATTACAACAAAAGCAGCGGCTCCTCAAGCAGCAGTGATTCCTCGCTCACCAACACTTATGTTTATCGCACGATTAATGCGATTAAATCCACCTTACGCGCCGGTGAAATTTCAACGGGTGGCAATATTTTTGACTCCATCCCGATGAAAGGGGCAACGCTGAAATCCAACCCTCAGCTCGACCCCAGCAGCATGCAAGGGTTTGCTCCTGTAGTAGAGGGATTTGCGAACACCAATGCGACCGTCACCGTACGCCAAAATGGCAGTGTGGTTTACCAAACATTTGTGGCACCAGGCCGTTTTATTATTCGTGATATCCCTGCCAGTGGGTTGGCCGGGGACATGGAAGTGACGGTAGAAGAAGAAGATGGCAAACAAACAGTCTTCACCCAAGCTTATTCCTCATTGCCGATGATGGAGCGCCAAGGCTCGTATAACTATGAAGTTTCCGCAGGGCGTTACAATGGGGGGATCACCGTAGGCTCTGAGCGTAAAACCTTTGCGCTCGGCTCATTCAGCGTCGGTCTACCTTATAATATCACCACTTATGGTGGGTTGTTGGTGTCGAACGGCTATAACTCGGTCGTGGGCGGTATCGGCCTGTCGTTGGGTGTGCTCGGGGCGCTATCCACGGACGTGACACACTCAGATGCCAAATTTTCAGAGAAAAATTTAAAAGGGCAATCTTACCGTATTCGTTATTCAAAGAGCTTGCTGTCAACAGGTACCTCCTTTGACTTGACGGCACTGCGTTATACCACTGAGAACTTCTATTCTTTCTCGGATTACAATAATGCGGGCTATACCCTGAAAGATGGCTTAGCGCCTTGGACGGGTTCACGTCAGCGTTACAGTTTCCAGACCTCTATCAACCAATCTTTTGATTCGTATGGTTCTTTGTCACTGAGAGCCTCGAAAAACACCTATTGGGGAGGGCAAAGCTCCAATACCTCAGTGGGAATGTCTTATAACAATAACTTCCGTGGCGTTTCCTATAGCTTGAGCTATATGGTTGACCGCGTGAAAAGCTACAACAACAGTTGGCCGGAAAATCGGGTGGTGTCGTTCGATGTGTCGGTACCGCTAAGCCTGCTGACCAACAGTGAAATGGCACAAACCATGAGTGCGCGTTACGGGGTGAGCGTAGATAACCACGGTGATACGCGTCACCAAGCGGGTTTAACGGGCAGTGCGATGAACAGCCGCTTCAGCTACGGTTTATATCAAAACTATGACAGCCGTAATAGTAATTACGGTGGCAGTGTTAACGGGACGTATTCAGGTAATAACGCTACATTATCAACAGGCTACAGTTACTCCGATACGAATCGTTCCATGAACGGTACGCTCAGTGGCGGGTTAGTTGCGCATTCTGATGGCGTGACATTATCCCCGAATGTTGGGGACACCATCGCCATTATTACCGCGGATGGCGCAAAAGGAGCCGCATTAAGCATGGGGGCACAGTTTGACCGCTTTGGTAATGCAGTTATTCCTCAGTTGGCTAGCAACACGGCAAACCAAATCTCGGTTAACGTCAATACATTACCGGATGACATCACATTTAAAGATACTTCCATGATGGTGTATCCAACCGAAGGCGCGGTGATTAAGCGCCACTTTAAAACTAAAGTGGGTTACCAAGCGATGGTTACCCTGACAAGCTCAGGAAAAATGCCACCGTTTGGGGCGATAGCCACATTAGTTGCAGAAGACAGTGACGATAACGATATCAATACCGGTATTGTCGGCTCAAATGGCCAACTTTATATGAGTGGTTTACCGGATACAGGACGTATTCATATTCAATGGGGCGGCGATGCAGGCCAATGTACAGTGAATTATTCAGCATTAGAAAAAATTGCTATCACAGCGGATTCGCCAGTGAGAAC
>NZ_JAMPPR010000046.1:0-1059 GCF_028481645.1 Providencia sp. PROV141
CTTACGGCGGTTCTGCTCGTGCATTCGACCAAATCGATAACGCACCAGAAGAAAAAGCGCGTGGTATCACTATCTCTACTTCACACGTAGAATACGATACTCCAACTCGCCACTACGCACACGTAGACTGCCCAGGACACGCCGACTATGTTAAAAACATGATCACTGGTGCTGCTCAGATGGACGGTGCAATCCTGGTTGTTGCTGCGACTGATGGCCCAATGCCACAAACTCGTGAGCACATCCTGTTAGGTCGCCAAGTAGGTGTTCCTTACATCATCGTTTTCCTGAACAAATGTGACATGGTAGACGACGAAGAGCTGTTAGAATTAGTAGAAATGGAAGTTCGTGAACTTCTGTCTCAATACGATTTCCCAGGCGACGACACTCCAGTTGTTCGTGGTTCAGCTCTGAAAGCGCTGGAAGGCAACCCAGAGTGGGAAGCGAAAATTGTTGAATTAGCAGGCCATCTGGATACTTACATCCCAGAGCCAGAGCGTGCAATTGACAAGCCATTCCTGCTGCCAATCGAAGACGTATTCTCAATCTCAGGTCGCGGTACAGTAGTAACAGGCCGTGTTGAGCGTGGTATCATCAAAGTTGGTGAAGAAGTTGAAATCGTTGGTATTCAAGACACGGTTAAAACAACTTGTACTGGCGTTGAAATGTTCCGTAAACTGCTTGACGAAGGTCGTGCGGGTGAGAACGTTGGTGTTCTGCTGCGTGGTACTAAGCGTGAAGAAATTCAACGTGGTCAAGTACTGGCAAAACCAGGTTCAATCAAGCCACACACTAAATTCGAATCAGAAGTTTATATTCTGAGCAAAGATGAAGGTGGTCGTCACACTCCATTCTTCAAAGGTTACCGTCCACAGTTCTACTTCCGTACAACTGACGTAACTGGTACTATCGAACTGCCAGAAGGCGTAGAGATGGTAATGCCAGGTGATAACATCAACATGATCGTTACCCTGATCCACCCAATCGCGATGGACGACGGTTTACGTTTCGCAATCCGTGAAGG
The DNA here is from genome assembly GCF_028481645.1 of Providencia sp. PROV141. NCBI lineage: Bacteria > Pseudomonadati > Pseudomonadota > Gammaproteobacteria > Enterobacterales > Morganellaceae > Providencia > Providencia sp. PROV141. The sequence continues at coordinate 1,025 of NZ_JAMPPR010000046.1, forward strand.
TGGCCGTACTGTAGGTGCGGGTGTTGTTGCAAAAA